>NZ_JBGOGX010000021.1:0-98838 GCF_054788455.1 Pseudomonas sp. ZL2
ATGAACCTAAACCGGTGTCCAAAATCTGTTGACCAGTTCAAGCCCGCTCCTACAGGGTTTACTTCAGATGGGCGACGATCTCGTCCTTGATCTTCAGGCGTTCCTTGCGCAGCCGGGTGACCGTGTCATCGGCGGCGCTTTTGTTCTCGGCATCGACGACTTCGGCGTCTTTGCTGTTGTAGTCTTCATGCAGCTGACTCAGCCGCGGGTCGTGTTGTTTCTTCTCGATGAACTGTTCCTTGGTCAGATTCAAGTCTGCGAGCAAATCGTGCTTGACCGGCATTTCTTCACCTCTCCGGGGTTTGTGGGGTGGAAGTCATGAACTTAGAGGATAGTCGTCTTTGCCGGGTTTCGGGGCTGGGGTAGTCTGTTGCAACATTTGCCCACCCCAGGACTCCGTGCAATGCCTCATCTTCATGTGGAATACAGCGACAACCTGAAAAACCTTGAGGTCGACCGCCTGTTGCTGCGTCTCAACAATGCCCTGGTGGGCAGCGGCCAGTTCGCCGAAGAGCTGGACATCAAGAGCCGCGCCGTGGCCCTGGCCGGTTTCCGGGTGGGTGTTGCCCCTGCGGAACGCGCGTTCGCCCACATCAAGCTGGCAATCCTCAGCGGTCGCTCCGCCGAGATCAAACGCCAACTGTCGGCCAGCCTGCTGGAGGTGCTCAAGGAGGCCGTGCCGAGCACGCCGGGGCTGGACATCCAGCTGTGCGTCGAGGTGATCGATATCGATCGCGATTCTTATTCAAAAGTGCATCTGCCAGCGTAAATAATCGTCTGGCTGAACACAGGCTGAACATGTCTTTTAAATAGACGCCAGCCGACTATTTGTTGGCGTCTTTTTCACAAAAAATTGATGACTCGCTACTTAAAGTTCGGGCAGTTTCCAGGTGGTGCCGCAAGGGCACTGTTCCCGCCGTTCAAATAAGCGAATCGTCATGTTCAAGGTCAAACCCCTGCGGGCCGAATGGGTCACGTTGATTGCCAGCCTGTACCTGTTGATCGGCTTTAACTCATTGTTGTGGCAACACCTGGCGTCGGTACTTGCGAGCGATGCGCACGGCCTGTTATTGCGTGTGGCCTTTGGCGTGATGATTCTGTGTGCGTTCAACCTGGTATTGACCCTGCTGGCCTTCCGGATGCTGCTCAAACCGCTGCTGATCACCCTGTTCATGGTCAGTGCCGGGGTGGCTTACTTCATGAGCCAGTACGGCGTAATGATTGATGTCGGCATGCTGCGCAATGCCATGGAGACCAATGCCACGGAAGTGCGTGACCTGCTCTCGATTAAACTTTTTTTATATATCGCTGTGTTAGGTGTTTTGCCGTCTATATTGTTGTACAAGGTACCGGTTTTATACCGCAACTGGGCCCGCGAGTTGTTCGGCAAGTTACTCGCCAGTGTCGCCTGTATTGTGGTGCTGGGCGCTGTTGCACTGATTAATTACCAGGGCCTGGCTTCGCTGTTTCGCAATCACCACGAAATCCGCCTGATGCTGGTGCCGAGCAATTTTGTCGGCGCCTCCCTGGGCTATGTCGGCGAGCGGGTCGGCAGCGCCGCCACGCCGTTTCGCGCCATCGGCGAGGACGCCAAGCTCGACGTCGCCTGGCAGCAACGTTCGCGCAAGTCGCTGACCGTGCTGGTGGTCGGCGAGAGCGCCCGCGCGCCGAACTTCGGGGTGCTTGGCTACGGGCGCGATACCACCCCACAGTTGAGCAAGGAAAAGGGCCTGATCGCCTTCACCGATGTGCACTCCTGTGGCACCGAAACCGCCGTGTCGGTGCCGTGCATGTTCTCTGGCTTCACCCGCAAGGATTACGACGCCAGCACCGCCAAAAACCAGGAAGGCCTGCTCGATGTGCTGCAGCGGGCCGGGCTCGCGGTGCGCTGGCGCGACAATCAGTCCGGCTGCAAGGGCACTTGCGACCGGGTGGTGTTCGAGAATGTCAGCAACCTCAAGGACCCGGCACTGTGCGCCGATGACGAGTGCCGCGACGAAATCCTCCTCAAGGGCCTGGACAGCTTCATCGACAGCCTGCAACAGGACACCGTGCTGGTGCTGCACCAGATGGGCAGCCATGGGCCGGACTACTACAAGCGTTACCCGAAAGAATACGAGCGCTTCACCCCGGTGTGCCGCAGCAATGCCCTGAACCAGTGCAGCCAGGACAGCATCGTCAATGCCTACGACAACACCCTGGTGTACACCGACCATGTCCTGGCCGCGCTGATCGACCTCCTGCGCAGCAAGCAGGACAAGGTCGACACCGCCATGCTGTACCTGTCCGACCATGGCGAATCGCTCGGTGAGTACAACCTGTACCTGCACGGCACGCCTTACATGCTGGCACCGGAACAGCAAAAGCACGTGCCGCTGCTGGCGTGGTTTTCCGACAGCTACAAGGCCAGCTTCGGCGTCGATAGCGACTGCCTGCAGAAGGTCCGCAACGAGCCGCTGAGCCAGGACAACCTGTTTCATTCCATGCTCGGCCTGCTGCAGGTGCACACCAACCTGTACAAGCCCGAACTGGACCTGTTTGCCAGCTGCCGGCCGATGTTGGCCAGGCACTGATCACCGACGCCGTAGCGGCGGCAGGGATAGCGGTCGAGTGGTTTCCCGACGATGGCCTGCGCCGTATATACTGCGCGCCATTGTTTGTGGGAGAGCCTTGTGGCCATCGATATTCACTGGATTTGCGACGATCGCAGCCTGGCAGAGCACTGCCTGCAGTGGCGCACGCTGCCCTTCGTGGCACTCGACACCGAGTTCATGCGGGTCGATACCTTCTATCCGAAAGCCGGTTTGATCCAGGTCGGTGACGGGGCACGGGCCTACCTGATCGATCCGCTGCGCATAGGCGACTGGCAGCCGCTGGCCGGCCTGCTTGAAGATCCGCAGGTGATCAAGGTCCTGCATGCCTGCAGCGAAGACCTCGAAGTGCTGTCACGCCTGACCGGCAGCTTGCCGGCGCCATTGTTCGACACCCAGCTGGCCGCCGGCTACCTCAACCTGGGCTTCTCCATGGGCTATTCGCGCCTGGTCCAGGAGGTGCTCGGCATCGACCTGCCCAAGGGTGAAACCCGCTCCGACTGGCTGCAACGCCCGCTGTCGGAAACCCAGGTCAGCTACGCCGCCGAAGACGCCGTGCACCTGGCCGAACTGTACGAGCGCCTGCGCCCGCAGTTGTCGGATGACAAGAATGCCTGGGTGCTCGAAGACGGTGCCGAACTGGTTGCCCAGTTGCGCCGCGAGATCGACCCGTATGAGCTGTACCGCGATGCCAAGCTGGCCTGGAAGCTGTCGCGCGCGCAACTGGCGGTACTGCGCGAGCTGTGCGCCTGGCGTGAACGCGAAGCCCGCGCCCGCGACCTGCCGCGTAACCGCATCGTTCGCGAAAACGCCTTGTGGCCGATGGCCCGCACCCAGCCGGATTCGCTGTCGGCGCTGGCCAAGATCGAAGACATGCACCCGCGTACCATCCGTCAGGATGGCGAGTTCCTGCTCGGCCTGATCAAGCAGGCTGCCAGCCTGCCGCCATCTGAATGGCCGCCGGCGGTGCCCGAGCCGCTGCCGATCGAAGCGTCGGCGCTGCTCAAGCAACTGCGCGCCATCGGCCAGGCCGAGGCCGAGCGCCTGAACATCGCCCCGGAGCTGATGCTGCGCAAGAAAACCCTGGAACTGCTGCTCAAGAGTGGCTACCCCAACGGACCCTATCAACTCCCCGAGTCGCTGCGCGGCTGGCGCCGTGAGCGCATGGGGCAGGCGCTGCTCGATTGCCTGGCGGGCGCCGGAGACCAGTCATGAAACGTATCTGCTCGATCTACAAGAGCCCGCGCAAGAACGAAATGTACCTGTACGTGCTCAAGGCCGACGGCCTGGAGCGCGTGCCCGAAGGCCTGCTGCCGTTCTTCGGCAAACCGGTGCATGCCTTCGACCTGGTGCTGACCCCGGAGCGCCAGCTGGCCCGCGAGGATATCGCCAAGGTCCTGGAAAACCTCGAACAGCAGGGCTATCACCTGCAGATGCCACCGGCCGAGGACGAGTACATCGAGCACTTGCCCGAAGAGCTGCTGCGTCGCAACGACCCGGTCTGACCGCCCTTTCGCTGTAGTGCCGCCCTCCGCTGGCGGCCTTTGCCGTTATCCAAGGTTGTTATGAACATGCGTGTTTTGATCGCTGAACAGGATCATGCCCTCTACGCTCGCCTGTTGCGCGAGGCGGCACCGGACCTGGAAGTCCTGAACAGTGGTGACTCGGCCGAATTGGCACGGCTGGCCGCTGACAGCCCGGTGTGGCTGGGCCAGCCGGACCTGTTGGCAACCTTGTTGCGCCAGGGCCATCAGCCGCAGTGGCTGCAATCGACCTGGGCCGGGATTACGCCGCTGCTGGCTGACGGCCTGCAGCGTGACTACCGCCTGACCCGGGCGGTGGGCATCTTTGGCCAGGTCATGGCCGAGTACGTGCTCACCTACATGCTCGGCCACGAGCGCGAGGTGCTGGCGCGCCTGGTCAGCCAGGTCGAGCGCAAGTGGGATGAGCGTCCGGGGCGCAGCCTGGAAGGGCGGCGGGTGCTGATCGTCGGGACCGGCGATATCGGTCAACGGGTGGCGGAGTTTCTGCTGCCGTTTGGCGTGCAGCTGTACGGTATCGCCAGCCAGCCGCGCGAGCAGGCGCCGTTTATCGAAGTGGCCGGTCTTGAGGACCTGGGGCGTTTGGTCGGCCAGGTCGATTATGTGATCAACCTGCTGCCCGACACCCCGGCGACCCATGACCTGTATGACGCCGCGCTGTTCCAGCGCTTCAACCCCGAGGCCTTGTTCATCAATGCCGGGCGCGGCGTGGCGGTGGTCGATGGCGACCTGGTCGAGGCTTTGAAGAAAGGCCATCTGGCAGGTGCGGTGATCGATGTCTGTCGGCAGGAGCCGCTGCCGCAACGTCATCCGTTCTGGACTGCCTGGGGCTTGCTGCTGACCGGGCACAGCTCGGCACCGACCTCGCCGGCGGCGATGGTGCGCTTGTTTGTCGAGAATCTGCGGGCGTATCAGGCGGGTGAAGGGTTGCGTGGGGAAGTGGACTTTCAGCGCGGCTACTAACAGTAACGCCGGCCCCCACAGGTTTGAAGGCACCGTTGACCCTGTGGGAGCTGGCCTTGCCAGCGATGGGCTGCAAGACAGCCCGAAAAATCAAAGGCTGAAATCACCCTCAGCCGCCAACTCGCTCAACGGCCGACGCGGGCTCGGTACTTCCCGCGCCTGCAGGCCTTCAGCAAGGGTCGACTTGTCGCCCAGCTTGCCGATCGCCACTGCCGCGTGCAGGGCGTAGCCTTCGGGAATCTTCAGCTCCTTGCGGGTCAGTTCCTGATCGAAACCGGCCATGCCGTGGGTGTGCCAGCCGCTCAGGCTCGCCTGCAACGCCAGGTGGCCCCAGGCCGAGCCGGTGTCGAAGGTGTGCCACAGGGCCGGAGTTTCTTCACTTGCACCCGGTGCAGTGAAGCTGGTCTTGGAAATGATGATCACCAGCGCCGACGCATGCTGGGCCCAGCTGCGGTTGAACTCGTTGAGCAAACCGAGGAAGTGTTCCCAGTTCGGCGTGTCGCGGCGGGCATAGAGAAAGCGCCAAGGCTGCGAGTTGTAGGCCGAAGGTGCCCAGCGGGCAGCCTCAAGGAAGCTCAGCAGGGTGGCCTGGTCGATCGGCTCGCCGGTGAAGGCGCGCGGTGACCAGCGCTGGATGAACTGTTCGTTGATGGCGTGATCGGCAACGCGAGGATTTGCACTCATCTTGAGTTCCTGAGAGTTGGGGTGGTGACCGCTGGTCAAACTACTGTGTCGCATCAGCGCTGACAAGCGGTCTGGCAATGGCCGGTGACAGGCCCTAGACTGGCGCCGCCGCGCCGCCGCGCACGAATTGAAACAGGACACCCGTTACATGACTGCCAACGCCAATCCATTCTGGATGCGTAAAACCCTCGAGCAACTCGACCCGCAGGAGTGGGAGTCGCTGTGTGACGGCTGTGGCCTGTGCTGCCTGCAAAAGCTTGAAGATGAAGACGACAACAGCGTCTATTACACGCGAATCGCCTGCAAGTTGCTGGACCTCAAGACCTGCCAGTGCAGCGATTATCCGCAGCGGATGCAGATCGTACCGGACTGCATTCAGCTCACCCCAGGCAAGGCCGACCAGTTCAAATGGCTGCCGACCACCTGCGGTTACCGCCTGGTCAGCGAGGGCAAGGACCTGCCCGACTGGCACCACCTGGTTTGCGGTGACCGCGAACAGGTGCACAAGCAGCGGATTTCACAATCCGGGCGCATGCTCAGCGAAGACAGCGTCGATGAAGACGACTGGGAAGACTATCTGATTTTCCGCGCCGGTTGAGCCGCCCAGGCTTGTCGGGTATCGCGTTTGGGGGAACAAGGAGTTTCTGTATGCGTGTGCATTGCCATTGGTGGCTGGTGTTGGGCCTGCTGGCCAGTTCGCCGGCCTGGGCGAAAAAAGTCGATCTGGATTACCACGTGCGCTTGCTGCCGCAAAGCGAGCAGGCCGAGGTGCGCCTTACCCTGGCCGATGGGGCGACAGTGCGCAGCCTGGACTTCGACCTGGGCAAGGACGGCGCCTACAGCGATTTTCAGGCCGATGGCCAATGGCAGGTGCAGGGCGATGATCAGCGCGGCCATTGGCAACCGGCGCCAGGCAAGAGCCAGCTGACTTATAAGGTGCGCCTGAGCCAGCGGATCAAGGGCGGCGCCTATGAAACCCGCATGACCCCGGACTGGGCGCTGTTTCGTGGTGACGATCTGGTGCCCCCGGCCCGCCTGGACCAGCACGACGGCACCGAACTGGTGGCGCGCCTGAGCTTCGAGCTGCCCAAGGGCTGGAAAAGTGTCGAGACCCCGTGGCCGCGCATTGGCAAGAACCGCTTTCGCATCGACAACGTCTCGCGCCTGTTCGACCGCCCGACCGGCTGGATGCTCGCCGGAACCATCGGCACCCGCCGCGCGCGCCTGGGCGAAACCGAAGTCAGCGTTGCCGCGCCGCAAGGGCAGGCCATGCGGCGCCTGGACAACCTGACCTTGCTGACCTTCGTCTGGCCGCAGTTGCAGGCAGTGTTCCCGCGCAACCCGCCCAAGCTGCTGCTGGTTGGCGCCCGGGACGAGCTGTGGCGTGGCGTCCGGGCCGGGCACAACTCCATATACCTGCACAGCAGTCGCCCGCTGGTCGGCGAGAACGGCTCAAGCCCGGTGCTGCGCGAACTGGTGCATGTGTTCGCGCAGATCAACGACCGCCAGGACAGCGACTGGATCGGTGAAAGCCTGGCCGAGTATTACGCCAGCGAACTGCTGCGCCGCGCCGGAGGCATGACCGAGGAGCGCTATCAGGCCCAGCAGGCGAGCCTTGAGCGCAGTGGCAAGAAGGTCAGCAGTTTGCGCGGCGAGCAGGTCGACAGCGCGGTGATCGCCCGTGGCGTGCTGCTGTTGCGGGCGCTGGACCAGGAAATCCGCCTGCACACCCATAACCAGCGCTCGCTGGATGATGTCACCCGGGCGATGATGCGCCTGAACAGCGTCAGCACCGCGGAGTTCATCCAGCTCAGCGAAAGCGTGCTGGGTAGATCTTCCGAGGTGCTGCAGAGCAAGCTGCTGCGTTAAGGCTTGGGGTCTTTCAGGGCATCGTTGCCGGTCACCGTGGTACCGCGGGTGGCGGCTTCGGCGTTGGCCTTGAGTGCTTGCAGCTCGGCGCCGCTGCGTTCGATTTTGGCGCGGATGTTATCGAGATCGCTACGGCCGCGCTCGATCAGGCTTTTCACCGAGCTGTGGCCGGTGATGCCACGGGCCAGGGCAACTCCGCCGATGGCCACCTGAATCAAACCAAACACGCCGCCGCGGCGCAGGCCCTTGCCGACCATGATCACCCCGGTGGCGACGGAACCTGCGCGCTCCCAGCCGTGGACGTTATGTTCGCTGGCCATATGCGCTGAATTGGCCGGGATAAGCGTCTGTTTCTCGGACATGGTCATTCTCCAGTAGGGACGATGGTCTACAGCAGACCGCCGGGCAAGCCGGCCTGTTCATTCGACTTACTTGAATTTCGGCCCGGAGCGGGTGTTCAGGCCTTTGGCCAGGCGGTCGTAGAGCACCACGTTGACGGTGGCGGCAAGGTTCATGCAGCCGTTGGTCGGGATGTAGATGGTCTCTTCGCACCAGGCGCGCACGCTCGGGTCGAGGGAGCCGTCTTCAGGGCCGAAGATGTAGATTGCGCGGTCCGGGTGGGTGTATTCGGGCAGTGGCCGGGCGCCGTCGACCAGTTCCACCGCCACCGGCGTGCAGCCCAGGGGGATGATCTTCTGCAGGTCGTCGATGCCGATCAGCGGGATGTCGTAGTGCACACGCTTGGTGTCGGTGACGAAGTCGCGGGCGCGCTCATAGCGCTTGCCGGTGTAGAACACCGAGTTGACGCCGTAGCAACCCGCAGCGCGCATCACCGAACCGACGTTCTCTGCTGACTTGGGGTTGAACAGACCAATGCAGCTGTACCGTTTGTTCGCCACGTGCCGGGGCCCTTCGCAAAAAAGACGCGATTATACGGGCTTGCCGGCAACTGTGGGCGGCTTCAGTCCTTCTTCAGCATGCCTGCCAGGGCCGCGAACGGATTGTGGGTGGCCTTGGCGATGCTCGGGCTGCTGGTCGAGCCTTCGCTGAAGTACTGCTGGTCGGTATAGCGCGAGTGCTCGTTGTCGTGACAGTACAGGCACAGCAGTTCCCAGTTGGAGCCGTCCTGGGGGTTGTTGTCGTGGTTGTGGTCACGGTGGTGCACGGTCAGCTCGCTCAGGCGCTTGCCGGCGAACTCGCGGGCACAGCGGCCACACACGTGCGGGTACATGCGCAGGGCCTTGTCACGGTAGCCCATTTCCTTGTCGCGCTTGGCGTCGGCGAGGATGCGGTCTAGCCGTGCGGTGGCGGCGGCAGAGGATGACGAACTCATGGGATTACCTTTTCTCGGGCTTGTTACGGTTATGCCTTGAAGTTTAGCCCGATGGCGGGCAATTCGGACAGGCAAACCGTGCGCCGTGGGAGTAGCCTGTAGGCAGGACCCTCAAGGAGCCTGTGCATGCGTTACTCGATCATTGCCGTACTGATCTGTGCCAGCCTGCAACCTGCCGTGGCTGCCGACGTGCAGCCTCGGCTGATCACGCCGGTGCCGGGTGCGCCGGGCACGGCGACGCCAACGCCGTATCCGCAGGTGACGCCGAGCACTATTCCCCGGGCGGGTGACAGCCGGCCGGGGGCACCCTTGCTACCGCCGATGCCGGTGCCCAATCCGCCCAAGGACCAGCCACTGCCCGGTTTGAACCCGGACAACAGCAAGGGCAAGGGCAACTAGACCTGCTGTGCCAGGCGCTGACCGTCCTGCATGCGTAGGCGCCGGGACAGGGCCACGGCCAGGGCGCGGATGATCTTGGCGGCGATCTTCGGGGCGTCGTTGAGCATCTTTTCCAGCGAGTCCTTGCCCAGGTTGAGCAACTGGCAGTCGCTGGCGGCAATGCAGCTGGCCGAGCGCCGTTCACCGTCGAGCACGGCCATTTCACCGAAGGCGCGGCCCTTGCGCAGGGTGGCGATTTCGACCTGGCGCTGCTCGGCATCGGTCTTGCGCACCGAAACCACGCCGTGGTGGATGATGCACATGAAGGTGCCGGCGTCGCCTTCGCGAAAGATTTCCGTGCCTTCGCTCATGCTGCTGATGCTGAAATAACCGGCGGCGGCCTGGAAGTCGCCAGGCAGCAACGGGTCGAACAGGCCGCAATCCATGAGCATGTCGCGGATTTCGTTGTTGAGGTGGGTGGGTTCAGGCATTGGCGTCGTTCTTTTAGATTTATGGTGTCTGTTCTGGGGCTGCTGCGCAGCCCATCGCTGGCAAGGCCAGCTCCCACAGGATTTGTGGAAGCCGGCGATTTGGTGGATCAGACAACAAATTTTCCGATTTACACCACGCCCAGCACGTTAAATACGAACGCGTACTCCAGCGCCACATCGCGCAGCCCCTGGTAACGCCCGCTCATGCCGCCGTGGCCGGCGCCCATTTCGGTCTTGAGCAGCAGCGGGTTGTCGTCGCTCTTGGTCACCCGCAAGCGCGCCACCCACTTCGCCGCTTCCCAATACTGCACGCGGCTGTCGTTGTAACCGGCAATCACCAGCAGGGCAGGGTAGGCCTGGGCACGGACGTTTTCATACGGCGCGTAGGCCTTGATCCGCTCGTACACTTCGGGTTCTTCAGGGTTCCCCCATTCGTCGTACTCGGTGACGGTCAGCGGTAGTTCGGGGTCGAGCATGGTGTTGAGCACGTCGACGAACGGCACTTCGGCAATCGCTGCCTTGAACAGCTCGGGGCGCTGGTTGAGTACCGCGCCGATCAGCAGGCCACCGGCACTGCCGCCGCTGATCGCCAGTTGCTCGGCGCGGGTCACGCCCTGGGCGATCAGGTGCTCGGCACAGGCGATGAAGTCGCCGAAGGTGTTGTGCTTGTGCTCCTGCTTGCCGGCGCGGTACCAGGCTTCACCCAGCTCGCCGCCGCCACGCACGTGGGCGATGGCAAAGGCCACGCCGCGTTCGAGCAGGCTCAGGCGGGCGTGGGAAAACCACGGGTCGAGGCTTTCGCCGTAGGCGCCGTAACCGTACAGGTACAGCGGCACCGGCTTGCCAACGTCGGTGCGGCGCTGCACCAGGCTGATCGGCACCTGGGTGCCATCGGCGGCGGTGGCCCACAGGCGCTGGCTGACGTAGGCATCCGGGTCGAACGGGCCGAGCACCGGGGTTTCCTTGAGCACCTGCTGGGCGCCGTTGGCCAGCTCCAGCTGGCGCACCTGGGCCGGGCGGTTGAGCGACTGGTAACGCAGGCGGATACGCGGGCTGACGAACTCCAGGCTGTCTTGCACGTACAGGCTGTAGGCGGCGTCCGGCAGCTCCACGCGGTAGGCCGGCAAGCCTTGCGGGTGCACCTCGATGATCGGCAGGCCGCCTTCGCGCAGGCTCAGGCTCAGGGCGCTGGCGTTGAGGGTCAGGCCCTCGAGCATCACCGTGTCGCGATGGGCCACCAACAGTTGCCATTGCTCGCGGGTGGGCACTACGTCGGCAACAGCCTGGTACAGGGCGAAGTTGATGCCGTCCTGGTTGCTTCGGATAAACCAGCGCCACTGGCCTTCGAACTGGCCGTGGTCAGGGTAGTACTCATGGCCCTCGACCCGGGGCGCCAGGCAGGTAAAGGCCTGCTCGGGGTGTTCGGCATCGAGCACCCAGGCTTCGCTGGTGGTCTTGCTGTTGAGCAGCAGGATCAGCTGGCGCTCGGAGCTGGCGCGATAGCAGTGCAGGAAGAAGCGGCCATCGGTTTCTTCATGGACCGCGTCGACCACGCCGCTGCCCAGGCGGTGGCGCAGCAGTTTATGCGGACGGTGGGTGTCGTCCAGTTCGGCGAAGAACAGCGTCTGGTTGTCGTTGGCCCAGGTCATGCTGCCGTCGCAGTCCTCGAACGGCAGCTGCTCGATGGCGCCGTCGGCCAGCTCCTTGACGTACAGGGTGTAGATCTCGTCGCCCGTGGTGTCCAGGCTGTAGGCCAGGCGCTGGTGGTCGGGGCTGATGCTGAATGCGCCCAGGGACAAAAAGCCACCCTTGGCCAACTCATTAGGGTCGAGCAGCAGCTCTTCGCGGCTTTCATCAACCGTGTTGGAATCATCGGCCGGGCGCGGGCAGCGGTAATGGCGGGCGTATTCGTCACCGGCCGTGGTGCGCGTGTAGTACAGGTACGGGCCCCAGGGCGAGGGCAGCGACAGGTCGGTTTCGAGGATGCGCGCCTTGATCTCTTCGAACAGTTGTTCGCGCAGCGGCGCCTGATCGGCCAGCTGTGCCTCCTGATAAGCGTTCTCGGCGGTCAGGTAAGCCAGCACCTCAGGGGTATCGCGCTGCTGCAGCCAGGCATAGGGATCGGCACCTTCGGCCTTGCGGGCAATCGGGGCACGGGGAGCGGTGGCGTCTGCGGACATGCGGGGTTCTCTTGGCTGGGGGGCGCCTGCGCGCGGAAAAGTGTTTATCATAAGCATCTATTTGCCTAGCTTGCCACGGACACCATGACCGAGAACGACTATCTGCTCGCCTGGGGCCTCTACGCCCTTGCCGCCTTGGGATGCCTGTTGGTGGGCTTTCGCCTGACCTCATGGATGTGGCGCTGGCTGCGTGAGCCGCTGCGGGTGCTGATGGCGGTACTGCTGTTGACCCCGACCATCGTCGACCCGGTCAAGGAAAAATTCGCCCCGGCCATCGCCATCGCCGCCCTCGATACCTTGTTCAAGGTCGGCAACAACGCCCTGCGCGCCGCTGCTGACCTGGCCATGTACGGCATGCTCGCGTTCACCCTGTATGCGCTGTTCGTGCTCATCCGCTGGCCGCTTGAGCGGCGCGCCAAGGCCCGCCGCGAGCAGGCCGAAGCGGCCGCCCAGCGTGATGCCGACGAGCCTGTGAGCGATGAGCCGTTCGCCGCCGACCGCAGCGACCGCTACCGTAACCCGCCACCTGCAGCGCCGCTGGGCGGCAGCGGCACGCGGGTCGAGCCGCGTCTGTAGGATTGCCCGGAGCAGCCAAGCATGTGTGAACTACTGGGCATGAGCGCCAATGTGCCGACCGACATCGTTTTCAGCTTCACCGGGCTGATGCAGCGCGGCGGGCGCACCGGCCCGCACCGTGACGGCTGGGGCATCGCCTTCTACGAGGGCCGTGGCCTGCGCCTGTTCCAGGACCCGGCTGCCAGTTGCGAGTCGGAAGTCGCCAACCTGGTGCAGCGCTACCCGATCAAGAGCGAAGTCGTGATCGGCCACATTCGCCAGGCCAATGTCGGCAAGGTCTGCCTGTCCAACACCCATCCGTTCGTGCGCGAGCTGTGGGGCCGCAACTGGTGCTTTGCGCACAATGGCCAGCTCGGTGAGTTCAAGGGGCAGGCGACCTTTTACCGGCCGATTGGCGACACCGACAGCGAAGCGGCGTTCTGCGACCTGCTCAACCGCGTGCGCGAAGCCTTCCCCGAGCCGGTTGAGGTCGAGCAGTTGCTGCCGGTGCTGGTCGAGGCCTGTGCCGAATACCGTGGCAAGGGCGTGTTCAACTGCCTGTTCAGCGATGGCGACTGGCTGTTCTGCTTCTGCTCGACCAAGCTGGTGCACATCACCCGACGTGCGCCGTTCGGCCCGGCACGGCTGAAGGACGTCGACGTGATCGTCGACTTCCAGGCCGAAACCACCCCTAACGATGTGGTCACGGTGATCGCCACCGAGGCCCTCACCGAGAACGAAACCTGGCACCGCTACGAGCCTGGCCAGTGGGCCCTGTGGCGCCGTGGCGAATGCATCGCCGAAGGTCAGGCCAGCTAAGGATCAGTCCATGTTCAGAAGTTACCTGCGCTTGCTGTTGTTTACCTGCGGTTTGCTGGTCGGGCTGCAGGTTCCGGGCTATATCGTCGATTACGGCCAGCGGGTCGAGGCGCACCTGCTCGAGTCCCGTGAGGGCCTCAAGGGCTTTGAAGACACCGCCAAGCGCTTCTTCAACGGCGACCTGCAGGCGCTGGTGCGCCATTACCGCAGCAGCGACGATCCGGTGTTCACCAGCGATGCCAACAGCATTGAAAGCCTGCTGATCCGCAACCGCCAGTTCGAGCAGGAGTGGCAGATCCTGCAGGGCCCGTGGCTGGCGAAAACCTGGCATGTGCTGGCGGCCGCCAACCCGCAACTGCGCGAAGAAACCCTCAACGGCTATCGCTACCAGATCCTTCTCAACCCCGAAGCCCTGGCCTGGGGCCTGAGCTGCGCGCTGGTGCTGGCGCTGGTGGTCGAAAGCCTGCTGCTGTTGCTCGGCTGGGTGGCACTCGGCGGGCGACGCAAGGCCGTGCAGGAGAGCTGGCGCTAAACCAGCACGATGCGCTGCGGCCCGGCATCGCGAGCGTAGCGCTCCAGCACGTTGCGGCACAGTTGCACCACTTCATCGACCAGCTCGACGCCGGTCTGCCAGGCCACCACCAGCTCCAGGCTCGGTGGTTGCCGGGCCAGCGGCAACAGAATCAGTTCGCCACGGGCCAGCTCTTCGCTGACCAGCGCTGGCGGCAGGGCGCCGATACCAAAACCATCACGCAACAAGCGGGTAATCGCCGCCACCGAGTTCACGCAGTTCAGCCGTGGTGCGCCGACGCCTTCGGCCTGCAACAGGCTGAGCACTTCCTGGTGGGGCCGCGAGTTCTTCGAGAAGGTGATGATGCGCTCGCGGGCCAGGTCCGCCAGCGACGCGTAGTCGCGGTTGTAAATCGACTGGCTGGCGACGATCCAGCCCATGGGGTAGCGCGCCAGGTCCAGGCTGCGGATCGTTTCCTGGCGCAACAGGTCGGTTTGCAGAATCACATCGAGAAAGCCTTTTTGCAGCTGTTCGCGCAAGTTCAGTGCAGTATCGGCGACCAGTTCGATCTCCACCTGCGGGTAGCGCTCCATCAGCTCCGAGACCAGCGGGCTCATCCAGGTGTGGATCACCGTGTCCATCACGCCGATGCGAATCCGCCCGACCTTGGCCCGGTCGCTGTCCAGCGATTGCTTGAGGGCCTTGGCGGTATCGAGCATCTGTTCGGCGTATTCCAGCACCTTGCTGCCTTCCGGGGTCAGGCTCACGCCCCGTGAGTCGCGCAGCAGCAACCTGACCCCGAGGTCGGCCTCCAGCGCGGCAATGCGGCTGGAGATCGAGGCCTGGGTGGTGAAGAGTTTTTCGGCGGTCAGGCGAAAGCTCTTGAGCCGGGCGACCCAGACGAAGGTTTCGAGGAATTTGAGGTTCATGGCGCGCTCACTGATCAAGTTTTTCTTATGCCAGACAGCTGGTTTTTCTCGTTGGACGACAACCCGCACCCGTCGAAAAATGATCCTCAGGCCGCGACACATGTTGTCGTCGTTAAAACAATACCAACAAGCTGAGGCAACCATGAACCCATCGGGCGTGCAGCAACAGGTCAAAGCCAGGTCAGTGGCGGGGCCATTCGACTGGTACCGCAACATCAACAAGCAGGAACGCCGGACCTTCTGGAGCTGCAAGATCGGCTACGGCCTGGATGGCATGGACACGCAGATGCTCAGCTTCGTCATCCCCACCCTGATTGCCCTGTGGGGCATCACCACCGCCGAGGCCGGACTGATCCACACCAGCACCCTGATCGCCTCGGCCCTCGGTGGCTGGATTGCCGGTATCCTCTCTGACCGTATCGGCCGCGTGCGCACCCTGCAACTGACAGTGCTGTGGTTCGCGTTTTTCACCTTCCTCTGCGGCTTTGCCCAGAACTACGAACAGCTGCTGATTGCCCGCACCCTGATGGGCTTTGGCTTTGGCGGCGAGTGGACGGCTGGCGCGGTGCTGATCGGTGAAGTGATCCGCGCCCAGGACCGCGGCAAGGCGGTGGGCATGGTGCAGTCCGGCTGGGCCATTGGCTGGGGCCTGACGGCGATCCTGTATGCGGTGCTGTTCTCGCTGTTGCCGCCCGAAGACGCCTGGCGTGCGCTGTTCCTGCTGGGCATCGTGCCAGCGGTGTTCGTGATTTTCGTCCGGCGCCTGGTCAAGGACCCGGAGATCTACCAGCAGGCCAAGGCTGCGCAAAAGACCGAAGCGCCTTCGCACTTCTATGAAATCTTCGCCCCGGGCATGCTCTTCACCACCCTTCGCGCCTCGTTGCTGACCACCGGCGCCCTGGGCGGTTACTACGCCATCACCTCGTGGCTGCCGACCTTCCTCAAGAACGAGCGCGGCCTGAGTGTGCTCGGCACCGGTGGCTACCTGGCGATGGTGATCTTCGGCTCCTACATCGGCTATGTGATCAGCGCCTACCTGACCGACCTGCTGGGGCGCAAAAAGAACTTCATCCTGTTTGCCGTCGGCTCGTTCATCATTGTCCTGCTTTACACCCAGCTGCCGGTCAGCGACGGCGTGATGTTGTGGCTGGGCTTCCCACTGGGCTTCTTCGCCTCGGGGATCTTCAGCGGCATGGGCGCGTTTCTCACCGAACTGTTCCCCACCCGCATCCGCGGCTCGGGCCAGGGCTTTTGCTACAACATCGGCCGTGCCCTGGCAGCGTTCTTCCCGCTGTTGATCGGCCTGCTCAGCCAGAAGATCCCCCTGGGCCTGGGCCTGGGCATTGGCGGATTTGCCGCGGTGTCCTACGGAGTGGTAATTCTGGCAGCACTGAGCCTGCCGGAAACCCGCGGCAAAGAACTAGAAGCCCAATGAGGCCGAGCCTGAAGGAGTGTCAGTCGTGAGCCGCCTGCTATTGAATTGCGATATGGGTGAAAGTTTTGGCAGCTGGACCATGGGCCTGGACGCCCAGGTCATGCCCTATGTTGATTGCGCCAACATCGCCTGCGGCTTCCACGCCGGCGACCCCGGCATCATGCGCAAGACCGTGGCCCTGGCCGTGGCCAGCCAGGTGCGCATCGGCGCCCACCCCGCCTACCAGGACCTGGCTGGCTTCGGCCGCCGCTCCATGGCCTGCAGCGCCGAGGAAATCCGCGACCTGCTGCATTACCAGATCGGCGCCCTGGACGGCATTTGCCGTACCCAGGGGACGCAGGTTGCCTACGTCAAACCCCACGGCGCGCTGTACAACGACATGATGGCCGACCCGCTCAAGCTGCGTGCCGTGCTGGAAGCGGTGGCCGCCTATGACCGGCAGTTGCCGCTGATGCTGATGGCCACCGCCGACAACAGCGCGGCCCAGGCCCTGGGTGATGAGTACGGTGTGACCCTGTGGTTCGAGGCCTTTGCCGACCGCGCCTATGACGCCAGCGGCCACCTGCTGTCGCGGCGCTTGCCGGGGGCGGTGCACCACGATCCGGCGGTGATCGTCGAGCAGGCCCTGCGCCTGGCCCGGGGCGAGCCGCTGATTGCCAGCGATGGCAGCCCGTTGCAGTTGCAGGCTCATACCCTGTGCGTGCATGGCGACAACGACAGCTCGATCGCCGCTGTACGGCAGATCCGTCAGGCCCTTGATGCCCAGGCGGTGCCATGAACTACCGTATTGAGGTGGTGGCCATCGACTGCCTGATGGTGCGCCTGTTCGACCGCATCGACGAAAGCAACATGCCGTGGATGCTCGCCGCCAGCCAGCGCCTGCGCAGCGCTTTTGCCGAGCGCCTGGTTGATCTGGTGCCGTCCTATACCACGCTGATGGTGCATTTCGACCTGCTCCAGGTATCACCAGCCGTGGCACAGGCGTGCATCCGTGAAGCGCTCAACGACCTGCAAGCGGACGCTGGCAGCGGTGGCCGTGAGCATGAGATCCCGGTGTGGTACGACCTGAGCGTCGGCCCGGAGCTGAAGCTGCTGGCCGAGCGTTGCAACACAACGGTGGCAGACATCATTCGCCGCCACAGCGAGCGTGAATATCAGGTGTTCGCCCTTGGCTTTGCCCCCGGCTTCGCCTTCATGGGCCTGGTCGAAGAAGCACTGGCCGCGCCGCGCCTGGCCACCCCGCGCAAACGCGTGGCGGCCGGCAGTGTCGGGATTGCCGAGCGGCAGACCGCCGCCTATCCAGCGGTTTCCCCTGGTGGCTGGAACCTGATCGGGCGCACCCCGAGCAAACTCTTTGACCGTCAGCGCGAGGGCTACAGCCTGCTGCAGCCAGGCGATCGGGTACGTTTCGTCGCTGTCGAGCGCGCGACCTTCATCAACCTGGGCGGCGACGATACCCTGCTGGAGGCACAGGCATGAGCCGCTTGTCGATCGAGGCCAGCACGCCGCTGTGCCTGTTGCAGGATGCCGGGCGCTTTGGCGTGCGCCACCTGGGCGTGACCCAGGGCGGGGCGCTGGACTGGGTGTCGATGCGCTGGGCCAACTGGCTGCTGGGCAATGGGCCTGGGGCCGCCGTGGTCGAGGTCACCCTCGGTGGCTTCAGCCTGATTGCCGAGCAGGACTGCTGCCTGGCCCTGGCCGGTGCCGACCTGGACGCACGGCTCGACGGCCAGCCGCTCAAGCCCTGGCGCAGCTTCAGCATGAACAAGGGCCAGCGCCTGCGCTTGAATGCGCCGTTGCACGGTGCCCGTGCCTACATCGCCGCGCCGGGTGGCTTCAAGGCGCCGCAGGTGCTGGGTAGTTGTGCCAGCGTGGTGCGCGAGGAACTGGGCGGGCTGGATGGCCTGGGTTCGCCGCTGGCCAAGGGCCAACAGCTGGAATATGGCGGTGCGGCACCGGCGCCTAAAGAAGTGCCGGAGGCGTTCTGGCCGGACTTTACCGACAGGTTGCCGCTTGATCTGCTGTTGGGGGCGCAGATCGGCGACTTCAGCGGTATGAGCCTGTTCGAAGCGTTCAACCGTGACTGGACCCTCGACAGCCGGGCCGATCGCATGGGCATTCGCCTGTTGGGGCCGGTGTTGCAGTATCAGGGCCCGGCGATGATCTCTGAAGGTATCCCTTTAGGCGCGGTGCAGGTGCCGCCGGACGGCCAGCCGATCGTGCTGCTCAATGACCGTCAGACCATTGGTGGTTATCCACGCCTGGGCGCGTTGACGCCGCTGGCCCTGGCGAGGATGGCGCAGATGCTGCCGGGGAGTGTGGTGCGGTTTCGGCCGGTGGTGCAGGAGATTGCGTGGCTTGAGCAGCGGGCGTTTCTTGAAAGGTTTGTTGGCTGAGAGGGCCTCATCGCTGGCAAGCCAGCTCCCACAGGTGAATGCAATCCTCTGTGGGAGCCGGCCTTGCCGGCGATGGGGCGCGTAGCGGCCCCGTGTCTACTTGGACAAAAACCGCATCCCTTCCTCCAGCCCGCGCAAGGTCAGCGGAAACATCCGGTCCTCGACCAGCTCGCGAACGATGTTGGTCGAGGCCGTATAGCCCCAGGTGTCCTTCGGGTAGGGGTTGATCCAGATGAGCTTCTTGTACTTCTCCATGAAGCGCTGCATCCACACGTAACCGGCTTCTTCGTTCCAGTGCTCGACGCTGCCGCCCGGCTGGGTGATTTCATAGGGCGCCATGGCCGCGTCGCCGACGAACACCACCTTGTAGTCGGCGCCGTACTTGTGCAGCAGGTCCAGGGTCGAGGTGCGCTCCGAGGTGCGGCGCAGGTTGTTCTTCCACACCGACTCGTAGACGAAGTTGTGGAAGTAGTAATACTCCAGGTGCTTGAACTCGGTCTTGCAGGCCGAGAACAGCTCTTCGCAGATCTTCACGTGGGCGTCCATCGAGCCGCCGATGTCGAACAGCAGCAGCAACTTGACGCTGTTGCGCCGCTCCGGGCGCATCTGGATGTTGAGCAGGCCGGCATCGCGGGCGGTGTGGTCGATGGTGCCGTCGATATCCAGCTCTTCGGCCGCACCCTGGCGGGCGAACTTGCGCAGCCGGCGCAAGGCCAGCTTGATGTTGCGCGTGCCCAGTTCGACCTGGTCGTCGAGGTTCTTGTACTCGCGCTGGTCCCAGACCTTGACCGCCTTGCCCTGGCGCTTGCCGGCATCGCCGACGCGGATGCCCTCGGGGTTGAAGCCGCCCGAGCCGAACGGGCTGGTGCCGCCGGTGCCGATCCACTTGTTGCCGCCGGCATGGCGTTCCTTTTGCTCTTCAAGGCGCTTCTTGAACTCTTCGATCAGCTTGTCCAGCCCACCCAGGGACTGGATCTGCGCGCGCTCCTCGTCAGTCAGCGAGCGCTCGAACTCCTTGCGCAGCCAATCTTCGGGAATCAGCGCTTCCAGGTGCCGGTCGAGGTTCTCCAGGCCCTTGAAGTAGGCCGAAAACGCCCGGTCGAACTTGTCGAAATGGCGCTCGTCCTTGACCAGGATGGCCCGCGACAAGTAGTAGAACTCGTCCATGTCGGCAAAGGTCACGCGCTGCTTGAGGGCATTGAGCAAGTCGAGCAGTTCGCGCACCGAAACCGGCACCTTGGCCGCGCGCATTTCATTGAACAGATTGAGCAGCATGGCTATTGCTCCCGGCTCAGCGGTTACCGCGACGGCTCATGAAGGCCAGGCGCTCGAGCAACTGCACGTCCTGTTCGTTCTTGACCAGGGCCCCGGCCAGCGGCGGGATGGCCTTGGTCGGGTCGCGTTCGCGCAGCACCGCTTCGCCGATGTTGTCGGCCATCAGCAGCTTGAGCCAGTCGACCAGCTCGGAGGTGGACGGCTTTTTCTTCAGGCCCGGCACCTTGCGCACGTCGAAGAATACGTCCAGCGCTTCGCTGACCAGGTCCTGCTTGATGTTCGGGTAGTGCACATCGACGATCTGCTGCAGGGTGGTGCGGTCGGGGAAGGCGATGTAATGGAAGAAGCAGCGGCGCAGGAAGGCGTCCGGCAGCTCTTTTTCGTTGTTCGAGGTAATGATGATGATCGGGCGCTGCTTGGCCTTGATCGTCTCGTCGGTCTCGTAAACGTAGAACTCCATCTTGTCCAGTTCCTGCAACAGGTCGTTGGGGAACTCGATGTCGGCCTTGTCGATCTCGTCGATCAGCAGAATGACCCGCTCTTCGGACTCGAAAGCCTCCCAGAGCTTGCCTTTCTTCAGGTAGTTGCGCACGTCATGAACCTTGTCGACGCCCAGTTGCGAGTCACGCAGGCGGCTGACCGCGTCGTACTCGTAGAGGCCCTGGTGGGCCTTGGTGGTCGACTTGATGTGCCAGGTGATCAGCTTGGCGCCAAAGGATTCGGCCAGTTGCTCGGCAAGCATGGTCTTGCCGGTGCCCGGCTCGCCCTTGACCAGCAGCGGCCGCTCCAGGGTGATCGCCGCGTTGACCGCCAGTTTCAGGTCGTCTGTAGCGACATAAGCGCTGGTGCCTTCGAACTTCATGAACCGATCCTCTAACGTAGCGCCGGGGGTACATGGCCCCTGGCGGAAAAATTGTCATGCACGACTATAACGCGGGCTCCGGGCGACTGGGAACGCAGACGGCCCATTCAGTCTCTGAATGGACCGTCACTCGGTGACTCAGTCAGCCTTGGGCGGTGGCTGTTCATAGCGGGAGTTGAAGGCCTGGACGAAGCCGTTGCGTAATATCTGCAAGAACGCCTCGAAGGCGCTGATATCGCTTTTATGCACGCTGCCGCTGAGTTCCACGCGGGTAGCGAACTGGTTCTTGCGCTGGTTCTTCAGCACGGTTTCACCGCCGCCGACCAGGGCTTCCCAAATCGAGCGGAAAAAGCCCTTGTCCTTGCTCTCTACGTCCTGTTGCCAGTTGAACACATCGACGTCGCGCAGCAGCGGCTTGATGTAGCCTTTGAGCCGGCCTTTCTCGGCTTCGGCCTCGATCACCAGGTCGCCATGGCCGGCATTGAAATCAAACTTGCCGTAGGCACTGGCAAAGTCGTTGAGCCGGCGCAGTTCAATACCGGTGGCGCGCAGGCGGAATTTGAAGTCTTGGAAATCGCTGAAGGGGTCGAAGGTGGCGCTGCTTTCGACGCTGGCATCGCCCAGCAGGCGGGCCTTGCCGTCAAAGGTGGCATCGCGCCGGCCCTTGCGGTCCTCGACGTTGGTCAGGTTGCGAATGCTGGCGTCGAGCTGGGTGGCCTTGAGGTTGACCGGCGGTTTGGAGTTGAAGTTGCGAAAGCTCAGGATACCGTCGTCGATGCGCACTTCGTTGAGGGTGATCGGCAGCAGTTTTTCCAGCTGCTGGCGCCAGTCGGTGCCTTGACCGGTTTGCGAGGTCTGCTTGCTGGTGCCGTCGACGAAATTCAGTTGTGGCTTGAGGAAGATCACTTCAGCCACCACTGCCTGGTCGTGCCACAGCGCATGCCAGCTGACCGACAGGTCGATCAACGGTGCCTCCAGGAACGGCACCGGGACCTTGCCGCTGGCCTTGACGATGTTCAGGCCGTTGATCTTGTAGGCGCCGCGCCACAGCGCCAGGTCGACGTCGGTGATCTGCCCGCGGTAGTCGCCCATGTCGGCGAGTTTATCGTTGAGGTAGTTGCGCACCAGCACCGGCAAGGTCAGGTGCAGGGCCAGCAGCAACAGGGCGATGCCTAAAAGCCCCCACAAGGGCCAGCGGTAGCGGCGTTTCATCGGCGGCGGTTTCCGGCAAGGTGGTGATCGGTTGACCCCTGTCAGTTGCAGGGGTTCGCCGGTTGTGGACGCACTGGCGTTGCAGGCTTACCCTTGAAGTTTTCCGCCTGGTGCATAAAAGGACCCCGCCATGAGCCGTATCTTTGCTGACAACGCGCATTCCATCGGCAATACACCGCTGGTGCAGATCAACCGCATCGCCCCGCGCGGGGTGACCGTGCTGGCCAAGATCGAAGGGCGCAATCCCGGGTATTCGGTCAAGTGCCGGATCGGCGCGAACATGATCTGGGACGCCGAAAGCAGCGGCAAACTCAAGCCGGGCATGACCATCGTCGAGCCCACCTCGGGCAATACCGGCATCGGCCTGGCCTTTGTCGCCGCTGCCCGTGGCTACAGGCTGCTGCTGACCATGCCGGCATCGATGAGCATCGAGCGGCGCAAGGTGCTCAAGGCCCTGGGCGCGGAACTGGTGCTCACCGAGCCGGCCAAGGGCATGAAAGGCGCTATCGAAAAGGCCAACGAGATCGTCGCCAGCGAGCCGTCGGCGTACTTCCTCCCTGGCCAGTTCGAAAACCCGGCCAACCCGGCGATCCACGAGAAGACCACGGGCCCTGAAATCTGGAACGACACCGATGGCGCGGTCGATGTACTGGTGTCCGGCGTCGGTACCGGCGGCACCATTACCGGCGTGTCGCGCTACATCAAGCAGACCCAGGGCAAGGCGATCCTGTCGGTAGCGGTCGAGCCGATCGTATCGCCAGTGATCACCCAGGCCCGCGCCGGTGAAGAGATCAAGCCCAGCCCGCACAAGATCCAGGGCATTGGCGCCGGTTTCGTGCCGAAGAACCTCGACCTGTCCCTGGTGGACCAGGTCGAGCTGGTCAGCGACGAAGAGTCCAAGGCCATGGCCCTGCGCCTGATGCAGGAGGAGGGCATCCTCTGCGGCATTTCCTCCGGGGCGGCCATGGCCGCGGCGGTGCGCCTGGCGGAAAAACCGGAGATGCAAGGCAAGACCATCGTCGTGATCCTGCCGGATTCCGGCGAGCGTTACCTGTCGAGCATGCTGTTCGCCGACCTGTTCACCGAGCAGGAAACCCAGCAGTAAGTCGCGGCGGTGCTGATCCCGGGCAATAACCGCCAGCGTCGATTGTTGCACAATCCTTGACACTGAATCCCGGCCCCGCAGGTTTTCACCGGGGCCGGATCGGTTAATATGTTCGATTAATCCGGCAGTGATGGCCTGATCGAAATTCCAAGGAGTGTTGCATGACCTTTTCCTTTGTCGCCAAGGCAGGTGTACTGCTGCTGTTTTTCGGCAGCACGCTGTATGTACACCTGCGCGGCAAGGCGCGTTTGCCAATGTTGCGCCAGTTCGTCAACCATTCGGCGCTGTTCGCCCCCTACAACGCCCTGATGTACCTGTTTTCCGGTGTGCCGTCCAAGCCGTACCTGGACCGCAGCCGCTTCCCTGAACTCGACGTGCTCAAGGACAACTGGGAAGTGATTCGCGAAGAGGCCATGCACCTGTTCGACGAGGGTTATATCCGCGCCGCCGAAAAAGACAACGACGCCGGTTTCGGTTCGTTCTTCAAGAAGGGCTGGAAGCGTTTTTACCTGAAGTGGTATGACAAGCCGCTGCCCTCGGCCGAGGCGCTGTGCCCGAAGACCGTCGAGCTGGTCAACAGCATCCCCAACGTCAAGGGCGCGATGTTCGCCTTGCTGCCTGGCGGCAGTCACCTGAACCCGCACCGTGACCCGTTCGCCGGTTCCCTGCGCTATCACCTGGGCCTGTCGACACCGAACTCCGACGACTGCCGGATCTACGTCGATGGCCAGGTGTATGCCTGGCGCGACGGTGAAGACGTGATGTTCGACGAAACCTACGTGCACTGGGTGAAGAACGAAACCGAGACCACCCGGGTGATCCTCTTCTGCGACGTCGAGCGGCCGCTTAACAGCCCGCTGATGACCCGCATCAACCGCAAGGTCAGTGCCTTTCTCGGCCGCGCCACCGCGCCGCAGAACACCGACGAAGAACGCGTTGGCGGGATTAACCAGGCCTATGCCTGGAGCAAGCGTTTCAGCAATGTCATCAGCAGCCGCGTGAAGCAGTTCAAGCGAGCCAATCCCAAGGCCTACCGGGTGTTGCGACCGGTGCTGGCGGTGGTGGTTGCCTACCTCCTGTATCGCTGGTTGTTCTGATTGTTTCGGGCCGCTTTGCGGCCCATCGCCGGCAAGGCCGGCTCCCACAGTGGATCTGCATTCACCACCGACTTGCCAGCCTGAAACAGGCTGGTCTATAGTCACCCCACTTCACCTCACCGAAGACCTGCTCATGCCAGCTTCCTGCCTATCCACCGTATTCGCTTCCGCGCCTGACGCGGTTGTCGTTGTGCGCGGGATTCAGCAGCCGGCCATGATCAGTCACTACCCCCCACCTGTCAGTAGCGTGGTCGTGTGCAGCGTTGCACCGCCAAGCGTGGTAGTGCTGGGCTAAGCGGCCAATCGCTGCGTCCCCACACACCTGCACCCTACTGAATACGGTTGGCTGCCCCTCGCGGGTGGCACCGTTCGGCTTATCTGCCCGAATTACAGGTGGCATTCATGTCTGTTTTATCGAAACAATCCGTGGCCTCGGCGGCCACTACCAGCCTGTTCGTCCTGCTCTGGAGTAGCGGGGCGATCGTCTCCAAGCTTGGCTTGGCCCACGCCAGCCCCTTTGCCTTCCTGCTGCTGCGTTCGGCCCTGGCCCTGGCGGGCCTGCTGTTGCTCAGCCCGTTGCTCAGATTGCACTGGCCGCGCACCCGCCCGGCGGTGTTGCAAGCCCTGGCCACGGGTTGCGTGTTGCTGGGTGCCTATCAGATCTTCTACCTGCTGGCGCTCAACACCCACGTCACTCCCGGGGTCATGGCCACGGTCATGGGCGTGCAACCGATCCTCACCGTGGTGCTGATGGAGCGTCAGCGCTCCTGGAGCCGGCTGTTCGGCCTGGGCCTGGGCTTGAGCGGCTTGATCATGGTGGTCTACCAGGGCATCAACCTCGGCGGTGTGTCGCTGGGCGGCATGCTGTTTGCCTTGCTGGCGCTGATGAGCATGACCTTTGGTTCGATCATGCAAAAACGCATCACCAGCAACCCTATGGGCACCTTGCCGCTGCAGTACCTTGCCGGGCTGTTGATGTGTGCAGTGTTCGCACCGTTTCAGCCGCTGCAGGTGGAGCTGACCGACAGCTTCATCGGCGCCTTGTTGTGGATGGGACTGGTGGTGTCGCTGCTGGCGACCTTGCTGCTGTACCGGCTGATCGCCAAGGGCAATCTGGTCAATGTCACCAGTCTGTTCTACTTGGTGCCGGCCGTCACTGCGGTGATGGACTACCTGATCTTCGGCAACCGTCTGGCGGCACTCAGCTTGCTGGGCATGGGGCTGATCGTCATTGGCCTGCTGTTCGTGTTCCGCATGCCGGCTGCCGCACGGGCGCAACTGCAAGCTGACTAGCACTGCAGGCCGCCCGGCACAACGCCGGGCGGCCTGCCCTCAGAAGTAGTAGCCGATGTTGATGTTGGTGCGGTAGTACCAGTCGTTGCTGCCGACCGAGTTGGTGTTGGTCCAGCCCGTGCCGTTCTCGGCGCCACCGAAGGGGTTGGCGTTCTTCGCCCAGGTGAAGTCGACCCAGGCCATGATCGGCATGGCCAGAAACTGCGCGCCCACGGTAAACATCTGCGAATCATCCCAGCCGCTTTTGTCTTTCATCATGCGGCTGTAGTCGTTGTACACCTTGATCTTCTTCAACTGGCCCAGGCTCGGGGTGAAGATGTCGTAGCCGACGTTGATCGAGCCGATGGTGGCCTTGGAGGCGATCAGGTAGGCCGGGGTCAGGCCGTTGCCGCCCATCAGCACCGAGTCATTGCTGACGCCGTCGGGGTTCTCTGGATCGTATTCGTAACGTATGGCCTGGCTGGTCACGGTCCAGTTGCCGGCGTTGACGATCGCATGCACGCCGCCTGCCCAGTAGTCGCCATCGTCACGGGTAGTGGCGTTGTACAGTTCGGCCGCCGCCAGCGAGGCACCGATTTCAGTTTTCCAGCCGTCACCGGTAAAAGTCCGGGCGACCCGGGCATTGACCTGGTTGCGCTTCTCGTTGTCCTGGCGCGACTGGGTGAAGGCCACGGCGTTGTCGTCGAGATCGCTATAACGGCCGACTTCCGGCGAGTAGCGAATGCCGCTGGGCAGCATGCGCGGGAAGTAGCCCAGTTGCAGGTCCCAGTCCTTGTCCTTGTAGCTGTATTTCAGGCCCGTGCCGGCGCTGACGCCATAACCCATGAAAAACGGGATGTGGTAACTCCAGCCAAACTGCGGGTACGGCTCAAGGCCAAAGGGTTTGAACGGCGCGCCCAGTTGCACGTTGGAATTGGCATTGAAGCGATAACCGACGTAGCCGCGGTCGATCGAGCGCTTGCCATCATCCTGGAACCAGTAGCCGACATCGCTGAACAGTTGTTTGTGGGTGGCCTGGACATCCAGGCGGAACGTATCAAAGAGGAAACGCCCGTTGTTCTCGGTGGTGTCCCAGTGTTCATCGCGGTAGTTGACCCGCAGCGCGCCGCCGATATCCAGCGAACTCTGGCCGTCGTCACTGCGCCAGGCAATGTGCGGGAATGGTTTTTTCACTGCTGGCGGCTGGTCCGGCGCCGCAGGGCCGGGCTCGGAAGCGAAACTGGCGGCGCTGCTGATGATCAGGCCCAGGCTTATCACGTACTTGTTCATATCAATGCCCCGCAAGGTTGAGCAGTGTCTGTGGGCAACAGCTGTCCGCCGCCTTGAGCAAGGCGTTAAGCGAGAGTCAGCGGTGGCGCATCGGTGGGTTTTTTATTGTTTTATAGGTGGTACGTTGTTTTTATATTTGAACTCGAAGGGAAAGAGCAGGAACTGTGCCAGTGCGGATAAACGGTTTGTTGTCAGATAAATATCATGTAAAACAATTATTTATATCTGAAACACATGAAGTTGTGCCGTGGGTGGAACAGGCCGGGATTTAAGTAACAGCAGTGGGCAATGGCAGTGCGGTTTAACTGCACAGCGCGCGTTGACAGTGCGTGGGTTGTTTTATCAATGAATAAGTAATTGACTGTTTTGGGGCCGCCGGACCTGTGGGAGCTGGCTTGCCAGCGATGAGGCCCGACAGCGGAGCAAAAAAAACCGGCACTCCCGGTGCCGGCCAATTACGCGTGTTGAAAGGGTTACAGATCAAGCACCATGCGCCGGCTCTTGCAGCCCGACACACAGACCATCATCGATGTATTCGCCGCCCGTTCGGCCTTGGTCAGTACACCATCGCGGTGGTCGATATCACCCTCCAGCACCCGGGTCTCGCACGAGCCGCATACACCCTCGCGGCAGCTGTATTCGATATCGCAACCGGCTTCGAGCAGCACATCGAGCAGGTTCAATCCGGGCTCGATGTTCAGCGTCTTGCCGGACTTTTTCAGCTCGACGCTGTAGCTGTCCTGGGCATCTTCCGAAGGCGGCAGCTCGGCGGCGGTGAAGCGTTCGATGTGGGCATGGGGGTAGCCCAGGCTTTCGCAGGTGCTCTCGAAGGCATCGAGCATCGGCGTCGGGCCGCAGCAGTAGAAGTGCGTATCACTGGGCTGCCCGGCCAGGTAGTGAGCCAGGTCCGGCACCGCGTTCTTCTCGTCGTTGAAGTGGTAGAGCACCTTGGCATCGACCCCGCTGAGCTCTTCCAGTAGCGCCGCTTCCTTGCGTGAGCGGGCGCAGTAGACCAGCTCGGCGGATTTACCCAGGGCCAGCAACTGGCGAAACATGCAGTAGATCGGCGTGATGCCGATACCCCCGGCCACCAGCACATTGTGGCTGGCGTGCGGGTCGAGGGCGAAGTTGTTGCGTGGCGGCGAGATGTTCAGTTGCGTGCCAACGCGCAGTTGCTCATGGACGAACGCCGAGCCGCCGCGGCTGTTGCGATCACGCAGGATGCCGACCACATAACGGCCCTGGTCGCTCGGCGAGTTGAGCAATGAATAGCTGCGCACCAGGCCGTTGGGCAGGTGCAGGTCGATGTGCGAGCCGGCTTCGAACGGCGCGAACACGGTATCGCCCCACGGGCGCAGTTCGACGCTGATGATGCCTTCGGCTTCGTGGCGCAGGGTGTGCACCAGCGCGGTGATGGTAGAGGAGTTGGACATCGGTCACCTCAATGGCGCAGTGCGCAAGTCAATGTCGAGCCGGGCGCTGGCTTCGATTTCCACCAGCAGTTCAGGGAACACCAGGGCGCTCACTGCAACCAGAGTGGAGGTGGGGTAGCAGGCAAAACCTGTGAAGAAGTCGCGGCGGGCGCGACCCACTTCGTCCTTGTCGGCAATGTCGGTGAGGTACACCGTCAGCCGATAGATATTGCCGATGTGCCCGCCTGCCGCTTCCACCAGTGCCCGGGCCTTGTCCAGCACCACCAGGGTCTGCTGGTAAGCACCCAGTGGCGTGTCGCGCTCGACGGCCTGACGGGTGGCGGGATGACCGGTCATGCCGGACATCACCAGGTCGTTGCCGAGCAGCAGGGCGTTGGACCAACTGGCACTGGCCGGCTCGGTCAAGCCCTGGGCCTGGATACGTTGTACGGCCAGGTTCATCACAGCTGTTTCGCTTCGATCAGCGCCAGTTGTTCCTTGGCCTTGCCTTTCAGGTAGCGGCGCAGGCGCACCACACCCAGGTCATGCTGGTAGAGGTTCTCGCGCTGGTTGGCGTCGTACTCCATGAACTCCAGCAGCACCCGGTCCTGTTCCAGCACCGCCCAGTGACGGGCTTCCAGGCGGTTCTTGTAGAGGAAGCGCCAGGTGTCGCGCTGCCAGCCGGTCAGTGGCCGCGCGCGCCAGTGGAACACCGCCGACAGGCTGCGGCTGCTCGGGGTGTAGCTGCCGATGATGGTGAAGTTGCCGCCCGGGCCGCCGGTCTTCGGGTAAGGAATTTCCAGGCGCAGCCAGTGGCAGCCGTTGTCGAGGAATTCGGTCCAGTCGAAGTTGACCCCACGCTGGCCTTCCTTCTCGAAGAAGAAACCCTGCTCGGTATCGCGAGTGACGAACTTGGCGGTGGCTTCGCCTTCGCTCATCGAGTGCGACATCTTGTGCAGGTAGGTGCCGTGCATCGGGTCCATGACGTTGTCGAGCACGTAGCGGTAATCGCCTTGCCACTCGGTGTAGCAGAGGAAGCTGCTCCACTCGGGCGAAGTCAGCTGCTCGGGCAGCACCAGTTCCGGCGGGGTGTCCAGGTGCGGCTCGGTAGCGTTGAAGAGGAAGATCGCCCCGGCCGCTTCACGGGTGTGGAACATGCGCGTCGGGCGGCTGCCTTCGAGCTTGCAGCCCGGGCTGCCGGGGACCTTGGTCACGGTACCGTCGCAGCGCACTTCGACGCCGTGGTACGGGCACTGCAGGCGGTCGCCCAGCACCGGGCCCTGGGACAGCGGCGCGCCACGGTGCGGGCAGTGGTCTTCGAGGGCATGCACGCTGCCATCGTTGTCGCGCCACAGGGCGATCTTGTAGCCCAGGCGGCGCACCGACACCGGCTTCTCGCCAAGCAACTGCGAGGGCAACACAGGAAACCAGAGGTCTTTGAGGCCGTTGGCCAGGTGGTTCTCAACAGGATCGACGGTGAATTGCATATTCATCTTGTTTTACCTCCGGCGGGTCATGCGCCCAGCCGCGCCATCAGGGTTTTATAGGAATCTTCGGTCCACTCGCCACTGGTCAGCGGGCAGGGCGGCCCGGCCAGGTTCAGGTGCGCCAGCAATTCGGGCAGTTGGGTCACGCCGTTGCCGTAGGCGCGCTCGATGGAGTCGCCGAGCAGCTCCTCGAACGGGGTGTTGGGCCGTTTGCGCGCCTGATGGGGCTCCAGGTACGGTTGGTTGTTGCTCATGTCATTGACCTCCATTGCGGACCCGTTCGCGGATCATTTCGCGGACCGGGACAAAGTCGTACGTCGGATAGCATTCGGTGCGGAACACGCCCCAGGCGGCGCGCTCCAGTTCCACATTGACCTTGCCGAGCAGGCTCGGCGGCAGGCGCAGGGTGACGATCTGGCCCAGGCCCATGGCCACGGTCCAGGACACCAGCTCGACGCCCGCAGGCGGGAAGCTGTCCCACCAGCCCATCGTTTTCATGTGCGCCTGGATCTCTTCCAGGTTCTTTGACTGGTCGTGCCTGAGCAGCACCGTCAGTTGCATCGTTTCGCTCATGTTCAGGCCTCAGGCGGCGCTGGCGGTGGGCACGGCCCAGGCGTCATAGCCGTAGACCCAGTCGGCGTTGCCGCCGGCCTTGAGCCACTGGTTGCCGCGCGAACCGATCTGGATCTGGCTGGTACGCTCCAGGCGTGCCAGCTGATAACCCTGCAGCGCGCTGGCGATCTGCGCAGGGCTGTTTACGTTCTGCAGATGACGGGCCAGCACCACCGCATCCTCGATGGCCTGGCCGGCGCCCTGGGCCATGAACGGCATCATCGGGTGGCAGGCATCACCGAGCAGGGTGATCGCGCCTTCGGACCAGTACGGCAGCGGGTCGCGTTCGTACAGCGCAGTCTTGAGGACATCGTCGCAGGCGTCGAGCAGGGCCCGGGCGTCGGCGTGGAAGTCCTGGTAGTGGCTGCGCAGCTCGGCGGCGTCACCGGCGGTGGTCCAGGACTCCAGGTGCCAGCTGTCCTGGGCGGTGGTGGCGAAGATGAAGATGTCGCGGCCCTGGTTCAGCGGGAAGGTGACGATCTGGCTCTGCGGGTTCGGGCCCCACCATTTGGTGAAGGCCTGGATGTTCGGCACCTGGGCTACACGGCTGGCCGGGACCACGGCGCGGTAGGCGACCACGCCGGTGAAGCGTGGCTGCTCTTCACCGAACAGGGCGTTGCGCACCACCGAGTGAATGCCGTCGGCGCCGATCAGCAGGTCGGCACGATGGTGGCTGCCATCCTTGAAGCGCAACTCGACGCCGCTGGCATCCTGCAGCACCTGTTCGGCGCGCTTGGCGAACTGCACGTTCTGCAGCGGGAACACATCGGCCAGGGCGGCCAGCAGGTCGGCGCGGTGGATGGTCAGTTGCGGGGCGCCATACTGGCTTTCGGCGGCATCGGCCATCTCCAGGCGCGAGGTTTCTTCGCCGGTGTTCCACAGGCGGCTGATGCGATGGGTGGGGCGCGCTGCCGGGATACGCACGGCCGGGCCTACACCGAGGCCGTCGAGGGCGCGCACGGCATTGGGCGTGAGGTTGATGTCGGCACCGACCCGCAAAAACGCTTTGGACTGTTCGAATACCGTGACCTGGTGACCGGCCTGGCGCAGGGCGATGGCGGCGGTAAGGCCGCCGATGCCGGCACCGTTGATGGCGATGTTCAACGAAGACATGGACAACTCCTGCTCAGGGTTTGGGTTTGTCGGTAAGGAACTTGCCTTGCGGCGCCTCGACATGCTGTTGGCGCCGGGTATTGCCATCGATGCCGCCGGCAATCGCCCATTCGGCAAACACCGTCGGGCCCGGTTCGAACTCGCGCGGCTGCCATTCGCCGGTCAGTTGGTCTTCGTCGGCGTAGTACTCGACCAGGGCGCCGGCCGGGTTCTTGAAGTACCAGAAGAACGCCGACGACACCGGGTGGCGACCCGGGCCGATCTCGGTGGCCCAGCCACTGCGCGAGATGTGCATGCCGCCGCCAAACACTTCGTGCAGGTCGCGCACGGTGAAGGCCACGTGGTTAAGGCCGGCCCGTGGCGCGGGCAGCTGGAGCATGAACAGGTCGTGGTGGCCACCTTCCTCGGCGGTGCGCAAGAACGCGCCGCGATTGGGGTAGCGGTCCGAGGCCTGGAAGCCGAAGCGCTCGTGGTAGAAGGCTTCGCAGGCATTCACATCCTTGACGAAGAACACCACGTGGCCGACTTCGATCGGCGTGGCGCGCTCGTAGACCGGCGCCGGCTTGTTGATCCGGCCCTTGGTCTGCCAGGTGTTGTGGCCGCTGCACTCGATGTCCAGCGCGCGCTTGCGGGTCACCTGCAGGCGGATCGCCAGGCCGTTGGGGTCGGTGCAGCCGATGCGCCCGTTACCTTCGACAAAGCCCGGGTCGTTGGCGATGCGCTGGCTGTACAGGGCCAGGTCGGCTTCGCTCTCCACGCCCCAGACCACTTCGCGCACGGTCGAGCCCGGCTCGATGGCCGCTGGCAGGCCGGCCTTGTTGATGTCGGCCAGGACCACCCGGCAGCCGTTGAGGGTTTCGAAGATCACCTCGTCGGCCTGTTCGCTGACCTTGTCCAGGCCCCAGTCGCTGAAGAAGCGCACGCAGGTGGCGAGGTCTTCGACGCCGTAGGTGACTTCATCGATGCCCAATACGCTCATGGCCTTGCCTCCACACCGGCCCAGGCCAGTGGTTGTTCGTTCATGCCCCAGTAGAGGCTTTTCTGTTCCATGTACTGCAGGATCCCCAGGCGGCCCTTTTCGCGGCCCAGGCCGCTGTCACGCCAGCCGCCGAACGGCGTGGAAATGGAGAACTGCTTGTAGGTGTTGATCCACACCGTGCCGGCCTGGATCTTGCGACCCAGGGCCCAGGCGCGCTTGTAGTCGCGGCTCCAGATGCCGGCGGCGAGGGCGTAGAGGCTGTCGTTGGCCTGCTCGATCAGCTCGGCTTCGCTGTCAAACGGCATGGCCACCAGCACCGGGCCGAAGATCTCTTCCTGGCAGGTCTGCTGGTTGTTGCTCAGGCCTTCGAGGATGGTCGGCGGGTAGAAGTACCCCTGATCGAAGAGGCCACCAGTTGGCCGTTGGCCGCCCAGCAGCAGGCGACCGCCTTCGGCCAGGCCCAGGGCCACGTAACGCTCCACCGAGTCGCGGTGCGCGGCGCTGATCAGCGGGCCCATCTGCGTCGATTCGTCAGCCGGGTCACCCAGGCGCAAACGCGCTGCCCCGGCCACCAGACGCTGCATGAACGGCGCATACAGGGCGCGGGCGACGAACAGCCGCGAACCGGCAATGCAGGCCTCGCCCGAGGAGCTGAAGATGCCGTACAACACTCCGGCCACGGCGTGATCGAGGTCGGCGTCATCGAGGACGATGGTCGGCGACTTGCCGCCTAGCTCCAGCGACACCGGCATCATCTTGTCGGCGGCGATATGGGCGATGTGCTTGCCGGTTTTGGTCCCGCCGGTGAACGACACACGCTTGATCAGCGGGTGCTGCGTCAGCGCATCACCGAGCAGTGAGCCCTTGCCCGGCAACACGCTGACGAGGCCCTTGGGCAAGCCTGCTTCTTCGCAGATCTGTGCCAGTTGCAGGGCCAGCAGCGGGGTGATTTCCGCCGGCTTGATCACTACGGCGTTGCCGGCGGCCAGGGCCGGGGCGACCTTTTGCGCTTCGCTGGCGATCGGCGAGTTCCACGGGGTGATGGCCGCCACCACGCCCATCGGCTCGTAGACGCTCATGCTGACAAAGTCGCCGCGCGACGGGGTGATGATTTCTTCCAGGGTTTCGCAGGCGGCGGCGAAGAACTGGAAGGTACCGGCGGCGCTGGCCACCAGCGCCCGGGTTTCATTGATCGGTTTGCCGTTGTCCTGACGCTGCAATTGCGCCAGCTCTTCGCTGCGCTGGCGGATCAGCTCGGCGATGCGGTACAGCACTGTGGCGCGTTCGTGGGGCTTGCGCTGGGCCCAGCCGCTGTTGAGAAACGCCTGATGGGCACCTTGCACGGCGTCTTCGACATCCTCGAGGCTGGCGGCGTTGAGCCAGGCCACCGGCTCGCCCGTGGCCGGGTAGCGCGTGGCGTAGCGCTCGCCACCGCCCAGGCGCCAGGTGCCGGCGACGCAGATAGGTAAAGTCTGTTCCAGAGTCATCGTCGTTCCCCTAGATGGAAATGGCATGGGCGTGGTTGCCCAGGGCACGGACCACGCTGTAGACGGTCAGCGCCGAGGTCTTCGGGTTGGCCTGCAGCGGCTTGCCGCGCAGGCTCATCTCGAAACCGCCGAAGGCGCCACGGGCTTCGAAGTGGTGCACGTTCTCTTCGCTGAGCGGGTCGGCAATCAGCGTCACCCGCGTGCGGTCCAGGCCCAACCCGGCCAGCGACAGGGTGGCGGCGACATTGGCGTTCTTCGGGTACAGGCGTGCTGCCTCGCGGGCGCTGCCTTCGAAGATCACCGTGGCCTGGTCGATGGCGTCCAGGTCGCAGACCTGCTCGGCCGGGGTGTTCTTCCAGGCCCTGGCCGGTTTGCGGCCGGTGTAGTCGACCGAATCCAGGCCACCGACCTTGGCCGCCGACAGCGCATCGATGCCGCCGATGGCGCCGGGCAGCAACTCGATGCGGGTGTTGCCACGGGCGGCGGCAGCCTCCAGGCGTTCGACCAGGCCCAGCTCCGACAGGGCCCCGACCGAGACGATCAGGCAGGCGATGCCGCGCTCCAGCGCCGGCAGTACGTGTTCCTCGATTGCCTTGTGCCCGGCGCACTCCACCAGCAGGTCCGGGCGGGCGTCGGCGGGCAGGGCGGTGAGCACCTGCGGCGGGCGCTTGAAGCTGGCCAGGCGCTGCTCTACCAGGGTTTCGGAGCCGGCCGAGGCGATCACATGCTCGACGCGCAGCTGCGGGTCGTTCTCCAGCAGTTCCAGCACTGCGACGCCAATGGCGCCGCAGCCGATCATGGTGATATTGAGCATCTTCAAGTCCTCAGGCCGTGGCTTTCTGGGCTTTGGTTTCGCTGTTGGGCGGGCCGGCGAACTGTGTGGCAAAGCCGCCGACGCTGAGCATGTCGACTTCCAGCAGGAACGGCCCGCCCTGGCTCAGGGCGTTGTCCAGCACCGGGCCGAAGTCCTTGAGGTCGCTGACCAGGCCATGGCGCAGGCCGATGGACTCGGCGAGCTTGGTGTAGTCCGGGGTGTGCAGTTCGACATAGGCGTGGCGGGCGCCGTAGATGGCGTCCTGGATGTTGCGAATCACCCCGTAGCGCTGGTCGTTCATCAGCAGGATCACCACGTTGGCTTTCTCCTGCACCAGGGTCGCCAGCTCACCGAGGTTGAGGATGAAGCCGCCGTCACCGGCCAGGGCGAAGACCTTGCGCTGCGGGTCGGTTTCCGCCGCTGCCACCGCCGCGCCAATGCCCATGGCCAACCCTTGGCCGATGCCGCCGCCGAGGGCGTGCACGCCGGCCAGCGGGTGGTAGAGGTTGAGCAGGCGGTTGCCCCAGATGCTGTTGGACAGGGTCACGTCGCGTACCCAGGAGAAATTGCGCCCGGTCAGCCCCTGCAACTGCTCGACCATCGCCGAGTACGGGCCGAGGTCGGCCACCAGTTGCGCGCGGGATTGCGTGCGCACCGCCTTCAACTCGTCGATGAAGTTCGGGTCGATGTTCAGCCGGCCTTCAAGCCGATCAGCCAGTCCATCGAGGGCCAGGGCCGAGTCGCCGCAGATGAACAGTTCGCTGGAATAGCTGCGTCCTTCGATGGCCGGGTTGGCGTCGATGCGCAGGGTGGTGCGCGGCAGCTTCAGGGCGTATTTGAAGGTCTCGTTGCTGCGCAGGCGCGAACCGGCTACCACCAGCGCATCGCAGCTTTGCAGGAAGCCTTCGACCAGCTTGTTCTGCGAGAAGGCGCCGAGGCAACGTTCGTCGTCTTCGTTGACCACGCCGCGACCCTGGGTCGAGGTGATTACGCCGACACCCATGTCCAGCAGACGCTTGACCTGCGCGCCGGCGTGGCGGGCGCCGCCGCCGAGCCAGAGCAGCGGGCGGGTGGCGCTGGCCAGGCGTTCGGCGACCAGGTCCAGGGCTTCAGGCGCCGGCACGGCAACCGGGATCGGCAGCGGCGACAGGTCGGTCGGCATCGGGATGAAGGTCGACTGGATATCGATCGGGATCTCGACGCTGACCGGGCCGGTCGGTGCGGTGAGGGCGGTCTGCACGGCGAGCTTGAGGGTGCTCAGCGCGGTCTCGACACTGCGCACGCGAAAGGCCGCCTTGGACACGGCCTTGAGCATGGTCAGCTGGTCGCGGGCTTCGTGGATGTAGGCAAAGTCCTGGTCCAGGTACGGCGTTTCGATCTGCCCGGTGATGTGCAGCAGCGGCGTGCCGGCGGTCAGTGCTTCGACCAGCGCACCGGCAGCGTTGCCCGCAGCGGTGCCGGTGGAGGTCAGGCACACGCCCAGGCCACCGGTGGTGCGGGCATAGGCATCGGCCATGTTGGTCGCCCCGGCTTCACCGCGGGCCATGACGAAGCGGATGTTGCCGCGCACGGCGAAGGCATCGAGGATCGGCATGTTGTGGATCGAGATCACGCCGAAGGCGGCCTTGACCTCGCATTGTTCGAGGAACGCGGTGATAGCAGCGCCAACGGTGACAGTGTTTTCATTACGCATGGCGGGACAGGCCTCCAGAAACATCGATATGGCTGCCAGTGGTGTAAGCCGACAGGGGCGAAGCCAGGAACAGGATTGCTTGGGCAGCCTCTTTGGGCAGCCCCAGGCGACCCAGGGGAATGTGTTTGCGTTGTGCCAGTTGTGCGGTCCATTGCGACCAGTCGAGGCCACGCTCTTCGCGGGCCTCGAAGCGCCGGCGCCACTGGCCGGACTCGACCAGGCCGATGAGGATGCCGTTGACCCGGATGCCTTGTTCGGCGAACTCGGTGGCCATCGAGCGCACCAGGTTCTTCAGCCCGGCACGGGCCGCCGAGGTGGCGACCATGTGCGGCTCCGGCTGGCTGGCCAGCAGCGAGTTGACGCAGACGATCGAGGCACCGGCCTGGCCTTGCAGTTGGGGGAGGAAGGCGCGCACCGGGTAGATCACCGAGAAGAATTTCAGTTGCAGCTCTTCGCTCCAGGCTTCGTCGGTGGTGTCGGCGAAGGTCGAGACCCGGCCCTGGCCGGCGTTGTTGATCAGCACCTGGGCCGGGCCCAGCGCGGCCAGGCTGGCGGCGGCGAAGGCCTGCACCGACTGGCTGTCGAGCACGTCGCAGACCTGGGCCAGCAAACGCGCCTCGGGGAAGCGCTCGCGCAGCCGTGCTTCGGCACTGTCCAGGCGCTGTTGATCACGGCCGCAGAAGGCCACCGCGGCGCCGGCTTCGAGCAGTTGCTCGACGCAAGCCAGGCCAATCCCGGAGGAGCCGCCGGTGACGATGGCGGTGCGCCCTTGCAGTTGATAGAGGTTGCTCATGTCAGTCCCTCATCAGCGCGGTGACGCGGCTGGAGCCTGCGTGCGGGGTGTAGTTGAGCAGGCGCGACAGCTCGTCGGCGCTGCCACGGACATGGCCGAGTAAGCCGTCAAAATTGATGTGACCAACCTGCACGGTGGGAATGGTCACGCCCATCGCGGCAACCACCCGGCCACTGTGATCGCGCACCGGGGCGGCGATGGTCGAGATCGACGACTCGAAGAAACCTTCGCCGCTGACATAGCCGCGCTGACGGTCGCTTTGCACCAGGTCGAACAGCTCCAGCACGGTTTTCGGCGTGCACGGCGAGTGCTGTTCCAGGTGTTCTTCCGGGTACAGCTCGCGCAGCTCGGCCAGGCTCAGGTCTTCGAGCAGGATGCGTCCCAGCACGGTGGCGTGGGCCGGCAGGCGGGTGCCGACGTTGACGGCGCTGGAGAACACCGACGGTGGCGAAACCTTGGCCACGTAGACGATCGAGCGACCGTCACGCACCACCAGGTTGCTCGGGTAATTAAGGTGATCGCACAGCCGCGCCAGCAGCGGCTGACCGAGTTCGGTCAGTTCCAGCGAGGCCAGGTATTCGAAGCCCAGGCGCAGTACCGACATGCCCAGGCGGTACTCGTTGCCGCTGCGGGTGACGAAGCCCATGGTTTCCAGGGTGGTCAGCAGGCGGAAGATGGTCGAGCGCGGCAGCTCCAGACGCCGCGCCAGTTCCGGTGCGGTGAGGGTGCGGTTTTGCCGGCTGAATTCACAGAGCAGCAACAGGCCGCGCTCAAGGCCGGGGACGATGTACTTGTCCTGGTTGTCTTTCAACAGATCCGAATCATTCATAGCGCAGTACCTGTCAGAGAGGCTTCGAGGGCTCGGGCAAGCAGGCTTGCCACGGCCTCGGGTTGTTCGATCGGGCTGGCGTGGCCGGCCTCGGTAATCAACGCGAACGCTGCCCCCAGGGCCTTGGCCAGGGCCTGGCAGTCCTCAGGGCGGGTGATGCTGTCGGCGGCGCCGCAGTAAACGTCGCAGGGCACGGCCAGGGCGGCGTAGCGCAGCAGGTCATCGCCGCACAGCAGCTCGATGGCCTGGCGATAACCCTGGGGCAGCAGGCGCGCCATGTTCCATTGCACCCAGGCGCGGGCATCGCTGCTGGCCGTTGGCGAGAGCATGTGGGCGCTGCGCTGGCGGGCCATCTGGCTGATGCCCAGCTGTTCGAGGTTGTGCAGGCGCTGGCTGCGCACCTGCCGGGCCTGCTCGGCCCGGGCCGGGTCGCCATAGCCACGGGCCGGGCTGATCAGCACCAGGCGGCGCACCCGTTGCGGCTGCCGATGGGTCAACGCCGCGGCGCTGAGAGCGCCCAGGGAATGGCCGACCAGCACGCAGTCGTCGATGTGCAGCGCGTCGAGCAATTGCAGCAGGCGCCGGGCATAGTCCGCCGCTTGCGGTGCAGGGGCGGCCAGCGGGCTTGAGTCGCCATAGCCCGGTGCATCCCAGGCAATCACCCGGGCGTGGGGGCTCAGTTGCAGCGCCACCTGCAGCCAGGACGCAGCGCCCGAGCCAATGCCATGCAGCAGCACGATGGCAGGCCCGTGCCCGGCTTCGCGGATCGCCTGGGCGCCGCCGGCCAGTGGCACCAGGCGCTGGGGAAAGCGCTGCTGCAACTGGGCCTCAAGGGCGGCGAGCGCGTGATCGGTGGCGTGCAACATGGGCTTAACCGCGCTTGATCGAGGCCAGCGGGTGCGCTGGCGGGTAGGTCGGGGTGACCGGCTTTTTCGCGCCGAGCATCACGCACATCAGCGCGTCTTCATCGCCGATGTTGATCTCTTCGCGGTACACGCCCGGCGGTACCGAAATCAGGTCGCGGTCGGTGAGCACGGTTTCGAAGCGCTCGCCGTCTTTCTCGATGATCACCTTGAGCTTGCCGCGCAACACGAAGAACACTTCCTCGACGTCGGTATGGATATGCGGCGGGCCTTCATGGCCGGCCGGGATGACCATGGTCGAGAAGGTGAAGTTCTCCGACGGGATGGTGTTCATGTCGCTGTTGACCCCGGTGCCCCCGGTGCCGACGTAACGCATTTGCGCGCGGCGGAACTTGGGGTCGTAGTCGGCCTGGAACTTCAGCGCATCCCAGTCGTACTTGCGGGTTTCATAGCGGGCGATGCGGGTCTGCATCCAGCCAGCCAGGTCCGAGCCTGCGGGTTGTTCCCAGGTCTTTGCAGCGTTGTTGTGTACGGATAGGTCGGTCATGGGTTTCTCCTTGGTCAAGGCATGACGAACCCGCCGTTGACCGGCAGGGTTTGTCCAGTGATGAAGCGCGACAGGTCGGACAGGGCGAACAGCACGGCGCCGCTGACGTCTTCTGGCAGTTGCGGGCGTTGGATCGCCCGTTGTTCGGTGTACAGGCGGTGGCGCGCCTCGGGCACATAGGCCGTGGCTTCCACCAGCACCAGGCCGGGGGCGATGGCGTTGACGGTGATGTTGTCAGTGCCAAGTTCCCGGGCCAGGCTGCGGGTCATGGCGATGATCGCGCCCTTGCTGGCGACATACGCCAGCAGGTTCGGCGCGCCCCACAGCGGGGTGTCGGAGGCCAGGTTGATCACCGCACCCTTGCCGCTGACACGCAGGGCCGGCAGGCAGGCGCGGGTCATCAGCCAGGTGCCACGGACGTTGACCTGCATGACCTGGTCCCAGGTGTCGATGTCCAGTTGCTCGCAGGTCTTGCCGCCGGAGTTGGTGATCGAGGCGTTGTTGACCAGGCCGTCGAGGCCGCCCAGTGCGGCAACGGCCTCGGCGACGCAGGCATTGATCGATTCCGGGCTGCCCAGGTCGAGCGTCACGCCGGTCACCTGCAAGCCTTGTTCGCGCAGCTCGCAGGCCGCCTGCAGCACGCGCTCTTCGAGAATGTCGGCGATCACCACCCGGGCGCCGGCCTGGCCGATGGCCTGGGCGAAGGCATAGCCCAGGCCGCGGGCGCCCCCGGTGACCAGCACGCGGCGGCCTTCGAGCATGGAGTTGAATGGGCTCATCATTGGGTACTCAGCATGGCTTTGGGCAGGTAGTGCAGAACGCGTTTCTCGGCCCAGACCACCGCGCCGTAAGCCAGCACGCCGATCAGGGTGAGCATGACGATGGCGACGAAGACCCCGGCGGTGTTGCCCTGGCCTTCAGCGTCGACCAAGAGGAAGCCCAGGCCCTGGTTGCCGCCGACCAGCTCACCGACGGTGACGCCGATCACTGCCAGGGTCGACGCGATGCGCAGGCCGGAGAACAGCGCGGCCATGGCCGAAGGGAACTCCACCAGGCGGAAGATCTGCCAGCGGCTGGCGTTCATGGTGCGCACCAGGTTGATCATGTCCGGGTCAACCGTGCGGATCGCCGAGAGCACGTTGATCATCACCGGGAAGAACACGATGAGGATGGCGATGAGGATCTTCGGGTAGATGGTGTAGCCCAGCCACATCACGAACAGCGGCGCGAAGGCGACCTTCGGGGCGATCTGCAGGGCCAGGATGTACGGCGAGAGCATGGCTTCGGCCGACGGCGAAAGGCCCAGCGACACTCCGATGGCCACGCCCAGCAGGGCGCCGAGGCCAAAGCCGACGATGATCTCGAAGGCGGTGATCAGGGTGTGTTGCAGCAGGCCGCTGGACTGCCACATGACCAGGCTTTCCTGGGCCACGCGGCTCAGTTGCGGCATGACGAACTCGGGCATGCCGAGCAGGCCGGGGCCCCACTGCCAGAGCAGCAGGAACAGGATCAGCAGGGCGACGCTGCCGAGCACGGAGGTGTTGAGGTTTCTCATCGGGCTAATACCTTGTTATGCATCCAGGCTTATTGCGCGGCCGTGGTGGTTTCGATGAACCGGTTGCTGTAGAGCTCGTCGAGCTTGGGTTCCTTGGCGACGATGCCTTCGCTGACATAGAACTTGCGTACCGCGTCCAGGCGCGCCGGGTCGATGCGCCCGAGCACGCTCTGGTTGGCGTAGACGTGCTCGACATACAGGCGGAAGGTTTTCTCCAGCGCCGCTTCCTTGCCGGCGTAGGCCGGGACCGCCTTGGCGAAGGTGGCGGCGGCGGCTTTCGGGTCCTGGATGATGTCGCGCATGCCCTGCAGGGTGGCCTGGACCACGCCGCCGACCACTTGCGGCTGGTTGTTGATGGCGTCGTCCGAGGCGAGGATTGCCTGGGCCATGCTCTCGAAGATCTGGTTTTGCGGGATCAGGTTGATTTTCACCCCGGCTTCTTCGGCATTGACCACCCAGTCCGGTACGCCGGCCATGGCCTGGGCCTTGTTGGCCGAGAACAGCTGCCACACGCCCGACGGGCCGGCGGCCTGAATGTCGACATCGGTCTTGCTCAGGCCGGCCTTGCGCAGCGAGGCGAGCAGGGCGTAGTAGGTGGTGTCGGAGTAGGACATCACGGTCAGGGTCTTGCCCTTGAGGTCCTTGATCGACTGGATGTTCTCGCTTGCGTTGGTGGCGATCATGGTCACCCCGCCGGCACCGAGCACTGCCACCGCCCGCACCGGAATACCGTTGGCGCGGACCACGATCGGGGTATCACCGATGGCGCCGCCGAGCATGGCGTTGCCGGCACCGATCTGCTTGGCGACATCGACCCCGCCCTTGGCGGCGATGAAGGTCAGGTCCAGGTCCCTGGCACGGTAGTAGCCCTTTTCCTTGGCGATGATCCACGGCGCGAAGGCCGGCGAGTTGGGTGGCGCGGGCAGCAGGTAGGTGACCTTGGTCGGCTCTGCCTGGGCAGTGAGCGCCAGGCCAAGGCCCAGGGCGATGACCGAAGTCTGTGCCAGGCGTTGCAGGGACTTGAACATGCGTACTCCTGAATCGGTTGATGGGCCGGTGGCCGTTGATCAATGCAGTTCGGTGTCTTCGCCGACTTTCAGCAGTTCCATCAGGCGCCCGGCCAGCGGGCCGATTTCCGGCAGCTTGCGGCGCTCCAGCGGGTTGTCACGGAACGGCAGGTCGACGGTGATTTCTTCGATGATGGTGCCGGGGCGGGCGCTCATGACCAGCAGGCGGTCGGACATGGCAATCGCCTCGACCAGGTCGTGAGTGATGAACAGCGCGGTTTTCTTCTCTTCGAACAACATCCGCGCCAGGTCCTGTTGCAGGATCATCTTGGTCTGCGCATCGAGGGCCGAGAATGGCTCGTCGAGGAACAGCACCTGCGGGTCGATGGCCAGGGTCCGGGCCAGGGCGGCGCGCTGGCGCATGCCACCCGACAGCTGGAACGGGTAGTGGTCGGCAAAGCCTTGCAGGTGGCAGCGATTGAGCAGATCTTCGGCAATCGGCTGGCGCTTGGCGGCGGGCATGCCCTGGATTTCCAGGCCCAGCTCGACGTTGCGGCGGATACTGCGCCAGGGCATCAGCAGGTCTTTCTGCAACATGAAGGCCACCTTGCGCACCGGCCCGACCACCGCCTCGCCGCCGACGAAGACTTCGCCTTCGCTAGGGCGGTACAGGCCGGAGCCCATATTGAGGATGGTGCTCTTGCCGCAACCGGATGGGCCGATGATCGACACCACCTCGCCGCGGCGGATCTTGAAGTTCACCTCGCGAATGGCAAAGGGCGCCTCGGCCTTGCCCTTGGCCGGGAAACATTTACCGACGTTACGAAATTCGATTTCGGTCGGCTCCAGGTCTTCCTTGGAGTTCGGCGTATTCCATTGAGAGGGGATTGCGTACATCTCTTTCACAGCCATTGGGGAAGCTCTCTGGTCTGTTTTATAGGTGATACGCCGTTTAGTGCATGAACAATGCCAAATGTGTATTGGCCCTGTTTTATTTAAAAAGTGCTTATTTATTAGAGAGTTATTGGATTAAGGCAAAAACCTGTTTGTTTTATATATGAAACAAGGTTTTCTATATGGCACGAAATTGCACAACAACTGCGCGTGGCAATTGCTGGTGCAAGGAAAAGAGGCTTTTTTCGGTAACGGAAGTGAAAGGCTGGTTTCATGGGTGAAACCAGAACATCTGCAGGGTGGGAGCTGGCCTTGCCGGCGATCGAGCGCGCAGCGGTCGCAATTCAGTCAGTGGTTGAGGGTGCTGACTGTACCGGCCTCATCGCCGGCAAGGCCGGCTCCCACGGGACCCGTCAGGCGCGAGCCGGCTTGAGCACCAGCCACAACGCCACGGCAATCAACAGCCCGCCATACAGGTGCGCCATCGACAGCGGCTCATCCAGCAGCCAGGCGCCCCACAGCACACCGAAGGCCGGGATCATGAAGGTCACGGTGCTGGATTTGACCGGGCCGATCTCGCTGATCAGGCGGAAATAAAGGATGTAGGCAAAGGCGGTACACACCAGCCCCAGCCCCAGCAACGACGCCCATACCTGCCAGCCACCCCAGCTTGCCGGCGGCTGGGTCAGCACGCTGTAGCCGAACAACGGCAACAGCAGCAAGGTCGCGCCCATCATGCTGCCCAGCGCCGACAGCCGGCTGTCGAGGCCGCCTTGCTGGTCGAGCCAGCGCCGGGCGAGAAAACCGGCCAGGCCGTAGCAAGCGGTCGCCGCCAGGCACGAGAGGGCGCCTTGCAGCAGCTTGGCGTCGAACGCCACGGGGCCTGCACCACTGAGAATGCCAACCCCGAACAAGCCGAGAAAGATGCCGCCGAGCTTGGCCAGGGTCATCGGCTCGCGGAAGAGCAGCGCGCCAATCAGCACGCCCATCAACGGCGTGGTGGCATTGAAGATTGCCGAGTAACCGGCTGGCAGCACCTGGGCCGCCACCGAATAAAGGGTGGCCGGTATCCCCGAGTTGATCATGCCCAGCACCAGGCAGGCCTTGAGCTTGCCATTGAAGTCCCAGCGCACCCGCAGCAGGGCAAGAATCACCAGCAGGCCGAGGCAGGCGATGGAGACGCGGAAAAACGCCGTGGGCAGGGTGCCGAGCACCGGTGCAATGATGCGCATGAACAGGAAGCTCGCCCCCCAGACAGCAGCGAGTATCAACAGGCGGGAAATGGCGATGGGGCTCATGGGCTCTCCGGGTCCTTTGGGGGCAGGGCGCGAGTTTACGTTACAAACCGGGCCATGCTCTCTCCCTTTCTTGCGCTTGAATTGCGCGCTCGGCGAGTTTGGCCGATACACCCGCGCCAACAGGCTTTCCCTGCCCGTGGCGACTGGCTAAGCTCAGGCTTTGACATTCCCGCAGAGGTCTGACGTATGCCCCAGCAATGGCCGGCCGCCGATATTGCCCGGATGATCCTCGATGGCTTCGACGATTACCGCGAACATTTCCGGCAGATCACCGATGGCGCCCGCGAGCGTTTCGAGCAGGCCCAGTGGCAACAGACCCAAAGCGCCTCGGCGGCGCGCATCAACCTCTATGAGGAAAAGGTCAGCGAGGTCAGTGGCTGGCTGCGTCAGGGTTTCGAGGATGAGGTGCTGCTCGATGTCTCGCTGTGGCCGCTGGTCAAGAGTGCCTATATAGGCCTGATCGACCCGCGCCTGGACGACGAACTTTCGGAGACCTGGTACAACTCGATCTTCTGCAGCCTGTTCAGCCATGACCTGATCAGCGATGGTTGCATGTTCATCCATACCACCCGGCCATCATTGCGCAGCCACGAACGGGCAGCGCAAACGCGCACCTACCGGCCGCAAAACGGCTTGAGCGCCCTGCTGGCGCAGATTTTTACCGACTACCGCTTCGATGTGCCGTATTCGGACCTTGCCGGCGACCTGGCGCGCCTTGACGCGCAGCTGCGGGAAAACCTGCCGGACTGGGTGTGCAAGGACCCGGCCCTGGCCATCGAGCTGTTTTCCCCGGTGCTGTACCGCAACAAGGGCGCCTACCTGGTCGGGCGCCTGTACACCCAGGACGAGCAATGGCCGCTGGTGATCCCGCTATTGCACCGCGAAGGCCACGGTATCGAGATCGATGCGCTGATCACCGACGAGGCCGAGGTGTCGATCATCTTCTCCTTCACCCGTTCCTACTTCATGGTCGATGTGCCGGTGCCGGCCGAGTTCGTCGGTTTTCTCAAACGCATCTTGCCGGGCAAGCACATTGCCGAGCTGTATACCTCGATCGGCTTCTACAAACACGGCAAGTCGGAGTTCTACCGGGCCCTGATCAACCACCTGGCCGGCACCGATGACCGTTTCATCATGGCGCCCGGCGTGCGCGGCATGGTCATGAGCGTGTTCACCCTGCCGGGCTTCAATACCGTGTTCAAGATCATCAAGGACCGCTTCTCGCCGTCCAAGAGTGTCGACCGCGCCACGGTGATCGAAAAGTACCGCTTGGTGAAAAGCGTCGACCGCGTCGGGCGCATGGCCGACACCCAGGAGTTCTCCGACTTTCGCTTCCCCTTGAGCAAGTTCGAGCCCGAGTGCCTGGCCGAACTGCTGGAAGTGGCGCCGTCCACCGTCGAAGTGCACGGCGACACCGTACTGATCCGCCACTGCTGGACCGAGCGGCGCATGACCCCGCTCAACCTTTACCTGGAAAACGCCAACGGCGCCCAGGTACGCGAAGCCCTGGAGGATTATGGCCTGGCCATCAAGCAACTGGCGGCGGCGAATATCTTCCCGGGTGACATGCTGCTGAAGAATTTTGGCGTTACCCGCCACGGGCGGGTGGTGTTCTACGACTACGACGAGATCTGCTTTCTCACCGAGGTCAACTTCCGCTACATCCCGCCGCCGCGTTTCCCCGAGGATGAAATGGCCTCCGAGCCCTGGTATTCGATCGGGCCGCTGGATGTGTTCCCCGAGGAGTTTCCGCCGTTTCTGTTTGCCGACAGTGGCCAGCGCCGCTTGTTCAGCCAGCTGCATGGCGAGTTGTACGACGCCGATTACTGGAAGAGCCTGCAGGCGGCGATCCGCGGCGGCAAGGTGATCGATGTGTTCCCGTACCGGCGCAAGTGCCGGGAGAGCTGAACACTGTGGGAGCTGGCTTGCCAGCGATCGAGCGCGAAGCGCTCGTATTCCAGGCGCCGCCTGCAGTGCAGGCTGTACTGGCCTCATCGCTGGCAAGCCAGCTCCCACAGGGGTTATGAGATGATTTCAGGGGGTCACCCCTTCAAGCACTTCAACTCGCTGAAACTCTGCCGCACCTGCCCAAGCTTCTGCCCCATGTACTGGCGCTGCTGCTCGCTGCTCTGCGCCATCACATCCACCAGCAACCGCCGCGCCTCCTGCTCGGTACGCTGGAAGGCTCTCCGGTACTCCGGGGTCCACAGGCTATCGCGTTTCTTCAGGAGGATTTCCAGGCGTGGCTCGAAGGTGTCGCTGTGGCGCTGGTCCATCGCCGCGCTGAACTGCGCCTGCCAATGGGCACGGTTGGCAATCCACTGGCGATTCTGCTCGCCCAGGCCCTGGGACCAGGTCATGATCCGCAACTTCTGTTGCGGGCTGAGCTCGCCCAGCCAGGTGCTCAGGCGCTTTTCCATGCGCTCTGCGCGGCGTTCGATCTGCCGCGCCAACGGCGTATTGACGTACTTGGCCTGACGTTCGCGGATGTCTTCGGCAAACGCCTCGCGCATTTCCCGCACCTGATCGTCGTCCATGCTGCGCAACAGCTCGGCGGCCGAGGGGGTGATCTGGTCGGCGACCTTGGCAATCGCTTGCCGGGCTTGCTGGGTGCGCACCTGCAGTTGCTGGTCGGTTACCGCATTGTTGGCGACCATCGTCTGGATTTCGTCGATCCAGGTCAGGTAACCGGGCAACTGCGTACGACAATGCCAGGCCAGCTGCTGTTTGAGCCGATCGTTGAGCCAGGTCTTCTGCTGGCGGTTCATGCTCAGGTAGTCGTTCAGCGACCAGGGCACCAGCATGTCGAGGTTGCGGTAGGCCAGGTCGATACGGTTGCAGGCGACCACCAGCATGGCCGATATCACCAGCAACAGAACGGTGCGCAGGTACTTGGACAGGCTGGCGTACATGAGCGAATCCTTGCAAAGGCTTGCTTGTCTTTATAGAACAGGCCAGGCCCGCACGGTTCATTTTGCTGACAGGCCGTCATTGGCAACCGGGCGCAATCGCCGCTTCAGGTGTAGAATGCCCCGCTCGCAACGAGGATTTCCGGAAATGGCTTTAGTTGGGCGTTACAACACTTTGCAAGTGGTCAAGCACACAGACTTCGGTCTGTACCTGGACGGCGGGGCGGACGGCGAAATCCTGCTGCCTAACCGTTACATCCCCAAGGACACGCCCACCGAGGTCGAAGACTGGCTGAACGTCTTTGTCTACCTCGACAGCGAAGACAAGCTGATCGCCACCACGGAAAAGACCAAGTTGCAGGTCGGCGAGTTCGCCAGCCTCAAGGTCAAAGAGATCAACAGCATCGGCATCTTCCTCGACTGGGGCCTGCCCAAAGACCTGTTGATGCCGTACTCCGAAGAAAAGCGCCAGATGAAGGCCGGTGAGTACTGTGTGGTGCACGCTTATCTCGACAAGCGTACCCGCCGCATCACCGCCACCGCGCGCCTGGACCGTTACCTGGACAAGGTGCCGGCGACCTACAAGGTCGGCCAGGAAGTCGACTTGCTGGTGGCCGAAGAAACCCCGATGGGTTTCAAGGCGATCATCAACAACAAGCACTGGGGCCTGATTCACAAGAACGAAGTGTTCAAGTTCCTGCGTTCGGGCAAGCAGGAGAAGGGCTACATCAAGGAGCTGCGCAGCGACGGCAAGATTGCCCTGAGCCTGCAGCCCATCGGCCAGGACCTGGCCAACAGCCTGCACGACAAGATCCTCGCCAAGCTCAAGGATGCCAACGGCGTGCTGCCGGTCAGCGACAAGAGCGATCCGCAGCTGATCAGCGATCTGTTCGGGGTCAGCAAGGGCAACTTCAAGAAAGCCATCGGTGCCTTGTACAAGGATGGCCGCATCGTCATCCACGCCGACCGCATCGAACTGGCCTGATCAGACCTGCTTGAAGCCTGCGAAATTCAGGTTTTCACCGCCTGGGCGCAGGTCTTTGAGCAGCGAATCGCGATCGGCACTCAGCGCCAGGCTGATGGTCGAGCGGCGCTTGCCCGGGTGGCGCACTTCCATTTTTTCCTGATGCGCCTGCAGGTAGTTCACCGGCACCTTCAAATGCTGCAGCTCGTCGGTTTCCGGGGTGTGCAGCAGCAGGTTGACCCAGTCGGGCTGGCCCTTGCGCAGCAGCTTCACCGGCACATCGAACCACCACAGGCTGCGCTTGGTGTCGAGCACGGCAAACAGGGTGTTGTCGCTGTTGAGCACGGGTCTTTCCAGTTCCTGGTTGCGGCGGGCAATGGCGGTGGGTTTGTCGAGTTTCATGCAGGTTCCTACGGGTGACGCTTGAAAGGTCGCTTATTGTGCTGGGATTAACTTGAAACATAAAGCCGCCGTGGCAAGCGCAGGCGTGCGCGGAACTTATTTCCTGCTTTGATATCAATATGATGGCGCGCAATGGTGCGCCAGCCAATTGATCGACCAGCGCCAGGCGCCTCCCTGGCAACCCAAGGAAGAACGCAAATGAAAGTAGTGATTGCCCTGTTGTTGATGCTCAGTGGCTATGCCTATGCAGGGTGCGGCAGTATCGATGACCGCGATCAACGTGCCTACTGTTATGCCCGCGAAGGGGGCTCGTGCGGGAGTATCGATAACCGCGACCTGCGTGCCGCCTGTAATGCCGAAACCCAGGGCGGCAGCTGTGGCTCCATCGATGACCGTGACCAGCGCGCCTACTGCAATGCCAAGAAAGGCGGCAGTTGCGGGAGTATCGACAACCGCGACCTGCGTGCCGCCTGCAATGCCGAAACCCAGGGTGGCAGCTGTGGCTCGATCGACGACCGGGATCAGCGCGCCTACTGCAACGCCATGAAAGGCAGCAGTTGCGGCAGCATCGACAACCGCGATCTGCGCGCCCAATGCGATGCCAGGAAACACTGACCCCGCAACGGGGCTTAGCGGTTGGCGCTGGCCGTTGCTGGCGACAACGGCTGGCTCAGCGGTGAGGTGGCACCATCGGTGTGTGTCACCGTCGCGGTAAAGGCGCCGAACCGCTGCGCCTGTTCCAGCCGATAGTCGAAGTGCCCCTCGCCGCGTGCGTCAGTCGGCACCATCACTTCGCCCAGGTACTGCTCGGCTTCGCGGCCAGCGGCTTGCCCATTGGCGAATACTTCAACACGCAGCAGGCTGTGAGGCTCAGCATGGACCGTACCGCTCAAGCGACCGTCCTTGAGTTCAGTGAGCTGCGGTGCTGGCTGGTTACGGTTGGGCAACGGCTGGCAGCCTTCTACGGGCGCCTTGGCGTCGCAGATGATCGCCCGGTTGTTCGCCGACTGATCGACGCCAATCCCCCGTGAGCCCTCATAGATCGCATGCTCAAGCGCCGGTACGCCAAAGACGATGGCCCCGGTGCGCTGCTCGGCAATGCACGAGCCACCGGCTTGGCAGCGACGGATGTCCTTGCCGTTGTCCCAGATGCGGTTGGCGCTCAGGCGGTTGCTGGTGGTGGTTGGCTCCGGGCGCAGGGCCACGCCGATGCGGTTGCCATGGATCAGGTTGCCGTCAAGGATATTACCGGCGCCGCTGACGCTGACCCCGATCGAGTTGCCGGTAAAGGTGTTGGCGGCCAGGTAATTGCGCTGGCCCCAGTTGATCTGCAAGCCGTCCGAGTAGTTCTCGAAACGATTGCGCACCACGCTGTTGTCGTTGCCCCAGAGTATTTCGATGCCCTGGGACGGTTCCGGGTTGGCCTCGGTGGAGCGGAACAGGTTGTCAGCCACCAGGTTGAACGCCGCGCCGCGGGTCAGTTCCAGGCCATCGCCATTATCGATCAGCTGGTTGCGCAGCACCTTGTTGTTATTGGTGGTGGTCGCGGTCGGGTTGCCCTGGCCATCGTCGCCGGTGAGCATGATCCCGGCACCGCCCTTGTTGGCGACGATGCGGTTGTCTTCGATGACGTTGTTGCTGGCGCGGTTGAGCAGGATGCCGATGCAGAAATTACGCACTTCCAGGCCGGAAATGCGCACGCCCTGGGTGTCACGCAGCACCAGCCCGGGGCCGGTGGTGGTGCGTACATTGGTGCCGAACTGGCCGGGTACGGCGCCGGGGCAGGCCTGGGTGCCGTCGCCGATGATGTAGGCCGAGCCGTCGATGGCGATGAACTGGCCGTCGCGGGCCCAGGCCGTGCCTTCGATGCTTACCGGGCCCTGGATCGGCGGCAGCGGTGAGGCTGGCTTGATCAGGTACGGGGGCTTGCCTACCGGGCGGATTTCGATCCGGTACTGGCCGGGCTTTTCGTTGTTGCGCTCGATCGCCCAACGCAGGCTGCCGGGCTGTTGGTCATCGGCGTATTGATCGACCACCAGCGTGGTCAGGGCCGTTGCCGGTGCGGCGGCAATGGCGGACAGGGGCAGCAAAAGGGCTGCCAGCAGGGGCGTGACGCGCATGGGCAAAGGTTTCCGCAGTCGGCTGTTGTTGTTATAGCGCAGGCGCAAAAAGCCTGCAGCGTGGCTGTCGATTCTAGGATAAGCCTTTGCGATTCAGCGGCTTGCTTGAGCGAATCGGGGCGATATTCGCCCGCTGTTTTGCCAGCGGGCAAATAATTGAAACTCTCGCAACAGGCCATGGGTCCACAGACTGTCGACTCTGACCGCGTGTTATTTCCCCTTCAGGAGAACTCCCATGAGTGGCACTAAAGACAAAGTAAAAGGTATGGCCAACGAGGCTGTTGGCAACGTCAAGCAAGGTGTTGGCAAGGTGACCGACAACGACAAGCTGCGCGCCGAGGGCAAGGCCCAGGAACTCAAGGGCGAAGCTCAGCAAGCGGTTGGCAAGGTCAAGGACGCCATGAAGAAGCCTTGAACCTGTGTGCAGGGTAGGACGACGGCCATCCTCGGGTGGCCGTTGTGCTATCTGCAGCAATCAGTCGCAACTGTGAGGCGATCGTCGATTAGACTTCAGGTCGAACCTGTCTGATAAGTGTTTGAGGAACTTTGCCCATGACCCTCGAGCGGCGAAAGGAGACGCTATGATTTTCCCCGACCTGCGCGGCTTGCCGTTGCACCGTGTGCTGGTGCGCACAGTCAAGGAGTTTCTCGATGACGAGATGTCCACCTACGCCTCGGCGCTGGCTTACCAGATGCTGTTTTCGCTGTTTCCCTTCCTGCTGTTCCTGATCGCCCTGATCGGCTTCCTGCATTTGCCGGATTTCTTCTCCTGGCTGCGCCTGCAGTCTGAACTGGTGTTGCCGCCCCAGGCGCTGGAGCAGGTCAACCCGGTGATCGACCAGTTGCAGCAATCCAAGGGCGGTTTGCTCTCGGTGGGTATCGTCATCGCCCTGTGGACCGCGTCAGCCGGTGTGCGGCTGATGATGAGCGCGATGAACGCCGCCTACGACGTGGTCGAAGGGCGCCCGGTGTGGAAGCGTATCCCGTTGTCGGTGATCTACACCGTCGGCATTGCCGGCATGCTCCTGGCGGCTGCCGCACTGATGGTGCTGGGGCCGCAGGTGATGGAGTGGATTGCCTCGCAGATCGGCATGCAGGAGTTCATCGTCACCTTGTGGACCGTGCTGCGCTGGCCGGCAATCATCATTCTGATGATGGTCGCGGTGGCCCTGATCTATTACGTGATGCCCGACGTTAAGCAGAAGTTTCGCTTCATTACCCCCGGTTCGGTGCTGGCAGTAGTGGTGTGGATCATCGCGTCCTTGGGCTTCGGTTATTACGTCAAGACTTTCGCCGACTACAACGCCATGTACGGCAGCATCGGGGCGATCATTGTCCTGCTGTTGTACTTCTATATCTCCGCTGCGGTGTTGTTGCTGGGCGCGGAGATGAATGCGGTGATCGAGCATATGTCCGAGGAAGGCAAGGACCCCGGCGAAAAAGACTTTGATGGTGTCGCCCACGAGCATGATAAAAAGCATGTTTCCGGGCTTGGCCGCGATCATTCACTCGATCATGAAACCACGCCTGCCAGCGAACCCCTGAGTCGAAGCCAGCATGATTCATGACATCCTGAAAATGGGCGATGAGCGCTTGCTGCGCATCGCCCCGCCTGTGCCGAAGCACATGATCGGCAGCACCGGGCTTGAGCGACTGATCGCCGACATGTTCGAAACCATGGAGCATGTCGGCGGTGTTGGCCTGGCCGCGCCGCAGATCGGTATCGACCTGCAACTGGTGATCTTCGGTTTCGAGCGCAGCGAGCGCTACCCGGATGCCGAGGCGGTGCCGCGCACCATTCTGCTCAATCCGCTGATCACACCCTTGGGCACCGAGGTCGAGGACGGCTGGGAAGGCTGCCTGTCGGTGCCGGGGCTGCGTGGTGTGGTGCCGCGCTACCAGCGGATCCGTTACGAAGGCATCGATCCGCAGGGGCAGCCGATCGTGCGCAACGCCGAAGGTTTTCATGCCCGGGTGGTGCAGCATGAGTGCGATCACCTGATCGGCCGCCTTTACCCCTCGCGCATCCACGATTTCAGCCGCTTCGGTTATACCGAGGTGCTGTTCCCCGGGCTGGACCCGGCCAGCGACGACTGAATCCGCGTCATCGCCAACAGGGGCTTGCTGCGCTGGTAGCGGGCCAGGCGCTCGGCCAGAGTGGCGGGCAGGGCGTCGCTGGTGCTGAACGCCAGCCGCTCGTAGAAGCCCACCAGAGCCGGATGGCAAAACAACCAGATGTCCCCTTGCAACTCGCTCGCGGCCGCTTCGATCAGCTGGCGGGCGACCCGTTGGCCGCGCCAGGCGGGCGCGACGAACAACCCGGTCAGCCAATGGCCGCCTGGTACTTGGCTCAGGCACAAGGCAGCGACGATCTCATCGGCCCTGGCTACCCAAAGCTGGCCCTGGGCAGCCGCGCGCATGGGCGAACCCTGGTTTCGGTAGAATTTATTCAGCAGGGGCCGCTCGGCGGCGGGCAGCGGGCAATAGCGTAACAAGGTCACTGGTTTGATCTGGCAAAGGCTCTACCCCGGGCTTTTACACGGGAAGGCGAAAAGTGTCGAGGGCGTTGTGTCGGGCTTATTGTTGCACAGGCGGTAACAGTGAATGTCCGGCTTCGCGATTTAACCGCCCGAAGTACCTTGTAAACTAACCACATCCCACGGAATAAGTTGTAGTGGGGTCGGTACTTCGTGTTATGTCCCATTGCTTGATATAACAACTTCTCCGCGCCCTTATTGGCAAATGAAGTCAATCGATTAGTTTGATTGCTTTGCAGGCCTATTATCATGAAAAGTTTATTTGCACTTGCCCTGGTTGCCATGTCGTCGTTCGCCATGGCGGATGAAATCAATAGTGCTGCTGCGCAACCTGTTGTTGAGCAGTATGACTACAGCACTAACCTGGATATTGCCAAAGTCATCAGTTTGTCGACCATTCCCAATGTCTGTGAAGTGGTACCGGCAACCATGACCTACGAAGACCATCAGGGTCAGCGCCACACCATCGCATACCGCGCCATGGGCGACGGCTGCAGCAACGGTTGATACCGTTTGGCGCCTCTGGGTTGCGCATTGCAGGGCTTGAGCTAGGGTGAATCGTGTCCAGGGTGGACAGGTTTTTCTATCTCACAAGGAGTGAATGCAATGAACAGCCCTGAAAAGAATCTGCGTCACGGTCGGGTCATTTCACCGGCCAGCCGTGGTTCCAAGACTGTCGAACTGGGATTGCTCGGCAACTGGCAAGTCAACGAAATGGAAGGCGGTAAAAACTTCCCCAGCCTGGTGGGTGGGCCGGTACCCGCGCCCTTCCAGTCGGATGTCGCCAGTGTCGTGCCACCGGCGGATGGATATATTCTAAGTGGCGGCAAAGAGGATGCTCGCGACGTCGTCAATTACACCAATGCCGAAATGTCCGCCAAACTGGGCTCGCCCTTTACCTGGCCGTTGTTGAATGTCACGCCAGGCCAGACCTTTCATGTGAAGTGGGAATACACGGCCCCGCACACCACCCGTGGCTATCGCTGGTTTATTACCAAAGATGGATGGGATGTGAACAAACGCATCAGTCGTGCCCAGCTCGAGACGGCGCCGTTTGCCGACGACCTCTATCCGTATACGCCGTATTTCGATCATAAGGACAAGCTCAAGGCCAAGGTCGAACACGAGGTCAAGCTACCCGGCAACAAGCGCGGCCATCACGTCATCGTGCTGCTGTGGCTGGTCGCTGATACCGGCAACGCCTTCTACCAGGCCTTCGACGTCAACTTCCAGTAACCCGCCTCACTGGCTCTCGCGCGCCAGCAGTTCACGCTTGCGCTCCACGCCCCAACGGTAGCCCGAGAGGTTGCCGTCGCTGCGCACCACCCGGTGACACGGGATGGCCACAGCCAGGGCGTTGGCCGCGCAAGCCTGGGCCACGGCGCGCACCGCCCTGGGAGAGCCGATCCGCTGGGCGATCTCGGCATAGCTGGCCGTACAACCAGCCGGGATCGCCCGCAAGGCCTGCCAGACGCGTTCCTGAAAGGCTGTGCCGCGCAGGTCCAGCGGCAGGTCCAGGCCGATGCCCGGTGCCTCGATAAAACCCACGACCCTGGCAATCAGGCTTTCGAAGCCTTCGTCGCCGCCGATCAGGTTGGCCTTGGGGAATTTGTCCTGCAGGTCATTGAGCAGCGCCTGCGGATCGTCACCGAGCAGGATTGCGCAAATCCCCCGTTCACTCTGCGCCACCAGAATTGCCCCCAACGTGCACTGGCCGATGGCAAAGCGGATGTCGGTATTGGCACCGCCGTCACGATAGGCGCCCGGGGTCATGCCCAGGCGTGCATTGCTCGATTCGTAGAAGCGGCTGTTGGAGTTGAACCCGGCCTCGTACAAGGCGTCGGTGACCGTTGCCGACTGCTGCAGTTGAGTGCGTACCTTGCGCGCACGGTGAGCCGTGGCATAGGCCTTGGGCGTCAGCCCGGTCACGGCTTTGAACACCCGGTGAAAGTGGAACGGGCTCATCTTCAGTTGTTCAGCCAGCTGGTTCAGGCTGGGCGCCGGGTCGGCGCTTTCGATCAAGGTGCAGGCGCGGGTGACCTGGGCCCGGTGCTGTTCGGCGACATCGGTCTGGTTGGCGCCGCGGCGCTTGCTCGGCCGGTAGCCGGCGGCTTCGGCCAGTTCGGCAGTGTCGAAGAATTCGACGTTGTCGATGCGCGGCAGGCGCGAGGTGCTGCTCGGCCGGCAATAGACGCCCGTGGTACGCACGGCATAGACGAAGGCCTGGTCCGCAGCCGGGTCGCGGGCCAGGATGGCCTGCCAGCGCGGGTCGGATTCGCTGATCCGTGGTTTGCCTGTACTCATGACGGTTTGCTCCTGGCGGTGATCGATGGGTTCAGGCTACGGGGTCGGGCTACAGGAATAACTCCGGGTCTTGCGTTCAAACTCGCTTGGCCGGTACGCGCCAGAGGTACCAGGCGGCAACGGTCCGGTAGGGGCTCCAGCGCTTGCCCAGGTCGATCATTTGCCGGCGCGTCGGCTGCGTCTCCAGGCCTTGCAAGCGGCGGTAGCCCTCGCGCACACCGAAGTCGTCGGCCGGCAGGATGTCCATGCGTTCCAGGGTATAGATCAGCAGCATCTCGACGGTCCAGCGGCCTACGCCACGCAGGTTGATCAGGCGCTCGACCAGCGCTTCATCTTCCAGTACCGAGGCCTGTTGGTAGTCTGGCACCCGCCCTTCGACACGTGCCCTGGCGATACCCTGGATGGTTGCCAGTTTGCTCGCCGAGAATCCGCAGCCGCGCAATTGCTCCGGGGTGGTCGCCAGCACCTGCTCGGGGCTGGGAAACCCGCACCCCGGGTAGAGCGCCAGAAAGCGTCCGAGAATCGCATCGCCCGCCTTGGCATGCAGTTGCTGGTAGGCAATGGCCCGCACCAGTGCCTGATACGGGTCACGGGTGGGTTTGGGTTGATGCAGGCAAGGGCCCACCGCCTCGATGTGTGCGGCCCACTGCGGGTCCATCGCGGCGAGGTAGGTTTGCGCCTCGGTATAGAAAGCGTGCTTGCTCATCAGGCCTCCAGCGCCTTTGCCACGTGCTCCAATGCCTGCTTGAGTTCGGCCCGGCTGGCAGCCGCCGACAGGCTGATGCGGATCGCTGCCAGGTCATGCTGTTTTACCGCGAACACCTCGGCTGGCACCACCGCCACGCCATTGGCCCGGCAAGCCTCGGTCAAGCGTGCGGCGCTGTGCCCGGCCTTGACCCAGATGTGTGGGGCAGGCTGGCTGCTGTTGACCAGGTAGCTGCCCAGAATCCTGCAGGCCAGGCGCCAGCGTTGGCGGACTTCCTCGCGCTGCCAGGCCAGACGCCTTTGCGCCGTGCCATCGGCAATCCAGCGACAGGCAATCTGCAGGTTCAGCGGCGACACCTGCCAGTGAGTGGCCTGGGCATGGGGATCGACCTGCGCCAGTAACGCCGGGTCAGCCACGATCCAGCCCAGGCGCAGGCCGGCGCCGACGGTTTTCGACAGGCTGCTGATCAACAGGCCGCGCCGCCCGAGCAACCGCCACAGCGGTGGCTGGTCGGTCAGCGCACCGTAGACATCGTCTTCGATCACCAGCAGGTCATGCCGCTCGACCACCTCGGCAATCGCCTGCTGGCGAGCGCTGCTCATGCATGCACCGGTAGGGTTGTGCAGGCTCGGGGTCAGCACCATGACGCGCGCGCCGGTGGCACGGGCGACCCGATCCAGATCATCGGCAACAATGCCCTGATCGTCCAGGGCGATGCCATGCAGCGGCAGGCGCAATTGCCGGCAGGCGGCCTTGATGCCGGGGGCCGTGAGGGCTTCGACCAGCACTGCTTCGCCCGGTTGGCACAGTGACAGCAAGGTCGTGAACAAGCCCTGCTGGGCGCCGCCGCACAGCAGCAGTTGCCGGTCGTTCAGTTGCAGGCCGCGATTGGCCAGCCAGGCGGCGCCGTGCACACGGCCGCGCAGCAACTCTTCGGCGCTCAGGTAATGGTCCAGGCAGCCCGCCTGACCGTCCTGCAACAACGCCTGCAAGGTCGTTTCGCTGTCGCGGTTGGCCGGGTCGATCACGGGCACATTGGTCGACAGGTCGATCAGGCTTGATTGCACGTCGCGCTGCTTGAGGCGAAACAGCGTAGCCTCCTTGCTGCCGGCCAGCACATAGGTGCCACGCCCGACTTCGCCCGAGACCAGGTGCCGTGCCGCCGCCTCGCGGTAGGCCTGCTGAGTGGTGCTGGGGTTCAGCCCCAGGTTCCAGGCCAGGCGCCGTTGTGGCGGCAGACGTTCGCCGACTTTCAGCTCGCCGCGCTCGATGGCGGCGGCAATAGCGTCGACCAGGGCCAGGTAGCGCGGCTGGGCATCCTCGGTGAGGGCAGGGGTCCACATTTATTGTTGGCCATGCAATATAAGAATTTACCCATACAATGCGCGGCGACTAGGATCAGGTCAAATCCGATCCTGCCGAGGTGCTTCATGTTCGATCTGCCTGCCCTGCGCGATGCTGCCCGCCTGGTTCATGCCAGCGTACCCGCCACCCCGCAATATGCCTGGCCGCGCCTGGCGCAACGGCTGGGCTGCGAGGTCTGGGTCAAACATGAAAACCATGCACCGACCGGCGCCTTCAAGGTGCGCGGCGGGCTGATGTATGTGCAGTGGTTGCTGGCGCAAAAGCCGACGGTTCGCGGCCTGGTCACCGCGACCCGTGGCAACCACGGCCAGAGCATGGCGCTGGCCGCACGCAATGCCGGGCTGCCGATCATCATCGTGGTTCCCGAAGGCAACTCACAGGAGAAGAACGCGGCGATGCGTGCCCTTGGCGCCCAGTTGATCGAGCACGGCGCCGACTTTGACCAGTCCCGCGAAGAGGCCGCGCGCCTGGCCCAGCTGCACGGCTACGAGAGCGTCCCGCCGTTTCACCCCGAGTTGATCCGCGGCGTCGCCACCTATGCGCTGGAGCTGCTGGAAGCGGTACACGAGCTGGATTGCGTCTACGTACCGATCGGCATGGGCTCGGGCATATGCGGCCTGATCCAGGCGCGCAACCTGCTTGGCCTGCGCACCGAGATCGTCGGCGTGGTGTCCAGCGCCGCGGACGCTTTTGCCCAGAGCCTGGAGCAGGGCCGCATCGTCACCACCGCCACGGCCAACACCTTCGCCGACGGCATGGCCTGCCGTATGCCGTTGCCCGAAGCCTTCGAAATCATCCGCCAGCACGCCGCGCGCATCGTGCGCGTCAGCGATGAGGAAATTGCCCAGGCGATGCGCATCTACCACGAAGACACCCACAACACCGCCGAAGGCGCAGGCGCCGCCGGGCTTGCCGCGCTGATCCAGGAGCGCGAGCGTCAGCAGGGGTGCAAGGTGGCGGTGATTCTCAGTGGGGCGAATGTTGATCGGCAGCGGTATGCGCAGGTGTTGGCGGGTGATTGAAAAATCCTGAATTGAAGCATTGGAAAAAGTGCTATCTTATTTTGATAGCATTTTCCGATGAACAATCGATATTGAACGATCCTCGACAGCATCTTCCGCACACCGACCAGCGCCAGCCTGGGGTTTACCGACATCGAGGCGCTAGTGCTGTACCTGGGCGGGCAAGTGCAGGAACGTGAGGGCTCCAGGGTCAAGTTGATCCTGGGTGATCAGCTTTGGCGCTGTCACCGGCCGCACCCGGGCAAAGAGGCCAAGCGATATCAGGTGGAAGAAGCCCGCGAGTTTCTTCTACGGGCAGGAGTTCAACCATGAACACTATGAGCTACAAGGGCTACACCGCCCGAGTCGAATACGACCCACGGGACGATATTTTCGTCGGTCGTGTCCTGGGTGTGCGTGACATCATCAGCTTCCACGCCAGCGCCGTCAGGCAGTTGCACGAGGCGTTTCACCTGGCGCTGGATGACTACCTGGCCGATTGCGCCGAGCGTGGGGTCAAGCCGGAAAAACCCGCTTCCGGCAAGGTCATGCTGCGTATCAGGCCAGAAGTCCACGCCGCGGCGACCATCGCAGCTCAGTCGGCAGGCAAGAGCCTCAACCAATGGGCCGATGAAGTTTTTGAGCGTGCAGCACAAGCCTGAATAAAGGCAATTTCTTCCAATACAGCCCGGCGAAAAACCGTTTAAATAGCGCCTGCCCTCAACAGCGGTTACGGAACGTCGATGCCTTTTTCAAATGGATTTCTGCTGAGTTTGTCGTTGTGCCTGGATATCGGCATTGCCAATATCGCCATGATCACCCTGGCCATGCAGCGGGGGTTCCTGCAGGGCTTCTGGCTGGGGCTGGGCACCTGTGTCGGTGATCTGCTGTATGCCATTGCGGCGTTGGCGGGGATGACCGTGTTGCTGCAATTTGAAACGGTACGCTGGGTGCTGTGGTTGGGCGGGTCGGTGTTGCTGGTGTGGTTTGCCATCAAGATGCTGCTGGCGGCGCTGCGCGGCAACGCCCACCTGGAGACCCGTGGCGAGGTGGTCGTGGAATCGGGCTGGCGCGAGTTCATGCGCGGGATCTTCCTGGCCATGTCGTCACCCAGCGCCATTCTCTGGTTTGCCGCGGTCGGCGGGGTGCTGATTTCCCGTTCCGGTGGCGGCAGCCTGTTCGAAGCCGGGCTGTTTCTCTCCGGCTTCTTTGCCGCCGGGCTGATCTGGTGCCTGTCGTTGTGCGGCATTGCCAGCCATGGCGGGCGGTTGTTGGGTGACCGCTTGCTGACCTGGTCGTACCTGCTGTCGGCGGGCATCTTCTGTTATTTCGCCGGCTACGTGGTTCTTTCCGGTTACCGCGAGTTCATCCTCGCCGTGCCTGCGGCCACCCCGGGTCTATAATGATTCGAGACACCGGTGCGCAGGTGCCGTCAGGCAGGAGGATCTTCGATGAAAGGTCTTGATGCGAAAAAGATGACGAAGAAAAAACCACTGAAAACCGCCAAAGAAAAACACGCCGCCAAACGCGCCAAACGCTCCGGCGACAGTTTTCTTCCGCAATAAGGCCAAGAGCTCCGCAAGGGGCTCTTTTCGTCCGGGGCAGAACCTCAAGCAGATTACGAGAATGGGTAATTGCCGCTACTCTAGCGGTGGGTACGGATGCGCTGTGCCCATTACCCTGGCGAACGAGGCAAAGGACATGACTCTGCAGACTCCCCCGATCAAACCCGCGCGTTTCGAAGATGGTCGTACCTTCACGGTTGCCGGACTTGGTAAGCGCTATGGCCAGGCCACCCTCCAGCAAATCCCCACCCTGTGGCAACGCTTCGAGCAGCACATTGGCCGGGTACCCGGGCAGGTGGGCGAGGAAGCCTACGGGGTGTGCTGCAACGGTGATGGCAAAGGCAATTTCGACTATATCGCCGGGGTTGAAGTGCAGGGCACTGAGCCGCTGCCTGCAGAGTTTCGGCATGTCGAGCTCAAGGCCCGGCGTTATGCGGTGTTTGAGCACCACGGTAGCCTCGACAATCTCAAGGCTACCTTTCAGGCGATCTGGCAGGACTGGGTGCCGGTGTCCGGCGAAACCGTGGCCAACGCGCCTGAGTTCGAGCGTTATGGCCGGGACTTCAACCCCAACGACAGCCACAGCGTGATGGAAATCTGGTTACCTTTGGAAGACAAATGATCGAACGCTGTAGCGCTGCACAACAAGCCAGGCGCTTTGGCCCGATTGCCCGCTGGAGGACCACCGTCAGTCTTTTCTGGTTCTTCGCGTATGTGATCCTTGGGTTGGGTTTCTGAGGCTCGCAATCAGTTTCCCCAGTCTGTCGATTTCAGCCGCTGCCATTCGACCATCTGTGAACGCGCCGAGTTGTTCGGCGCCTGATCGCGCAGAGGACACGACCATGAACAGTGCCGCCGAGAACGAAATCCGCCAACTCATCGAACAATGGCTTCCCGCAGTACGCTCGCGGGATGTCGAGGCCATTACCGCGCCTTACGCCGAGAACATTCGCGCTTTCGATGCGATCCAGCAATTGCAGTTCCAAGGCAAGGCCGCCTATCGCGCCCACTGGCAGGCCTGCATGGATCACTGCCCCGGCGAAATGATCTTCGAAATCGAGCAATTGCAGATCCAGGCCACCCCGGAACTGGCTTTGGCCCACTGGCTCAATCGCTGTGGCCCGGCCAGCAGCGAAGGGGGTGAGGATCAAGGCTGCTACATGCGCGCGACCGTGGGCTACCAGCGGATCGACGGGCAATGGAAGGTGATTCATGAGCACTGGTCAGCGCCGTTCGACATGGAATCAGGTGCCGCGCTGTTCTCGCTCAAGCCTTGAGCTTAGAACCCCGAGAGTTATGCCGAATCGCGCTTTCTAAGGCGGTGTGATCTACCGCCATAGTATCCCCAGCTGTGGAGACGACGATGAAATACCTGTGCCTGGTCTACTGTGACGAAAGTCTGCTGCATAGCCTGCCCGAAAGCCCGGCCGACGCCGAGTGCATGGCCTACGCCGAATCGATCCAGGGCAGCGGCCGAATGCTCGCCGCGGAGGCGCTCCAACCGGTGCAGACCGCAACCACCGTGCGTGTGCGCGGCGGGCAGATGAGCCTGACCGACGGCCCTTTCGCCGAAACCAAGGAGCAACTGGCCGGCTTCTATCTGGTTGATGCGCGGGACTTGAACGAGGCCTTGAACATTGCCCGCGGCATTCCCGCTGCGCGGGTCGGCAGTGTCGAGGTGCGGCCAATCCGCGAGTTGCAACCCTGAAACCAAGGAGAACAACACGATGAGCCTTCTACACCCCGAGCAGCCCAAGGCGCAGCATGAGCTGTCGTTGACGCGCCTGATCGACGCGCCGCGGACCAAGGTGTTTCGCGCCTGGACCGAGCCGCAACTGCTTGCCCGGTGGTGGGGCCCCAACGGCATGACTACGCCGGAATGCGAAATGCAGCTGTGGGTGGGCGGCTTGTTTCGTACTGTGATGCGTGCACCTGACGGCAGCGAGTATCCGAATCAGGGGGTGTTTCTGGAGATCGTGCCGCCGGCGCGGATCGCCTTTACCGATGCTTTCGGCCCGGGTTGGGTCCCGTCGAACAAGGCTTTCATGACCGTTGTCGTGACCTTCGACGACATTCACGGCAAGACCCAGTACACCGCCCGCGCCTGGCACTGGAGTGCCGCCGATTGCCAGGCCCACGAAGAGATGGGCTTTCACCGTGGCTGGGGTGAGAGCCTGGATCGCCTGGTGGCGCTGGTGACTACGCAGATGCCCGACTGATGGCCACGCTTGCTACGGTACGGGCACAACTGGAGACGGTCTATCGCCAGGAGTCGCGGCGCATCCTGGCGACACTGATTCGCCTGCTGGGCGACTTCGACCTGGCTGAAGAGGCCATGCACGAAGCATTTTTCATTGCCGTCGAACGCTGGCAGCGTGACGGTATTCCTGCCAGCCCCAGGGCCTGGCTGGTGTCCACCGGGCGCTTCAAGGCGATCGACAGCCTGCGCCGGCGTGCGCGTTTCGACCGTTCCCAGGCGCAGTTGGTGCAGGCGCTGGAGTCGCTCGAGGAGGCTCAGGTGAATGACGAAGAGCTGGAGGACGACCGCCTGCGCCTGATCTTCACCTGCTGTCACCCGGCGCTGGCCGCCGATGCCCAGGTGCCGCTGACCTTGCGCGAAGTCTGTGACCTGACCACCGAAGAAATCGCCCGCGCGTTTTTGCAGAGCCCGGCGACCATCGCCCAGCGCATCGTCCGCGCCAAAGCCAAGATCCGCGATGCGCGAATTCCCTATCAGGTGCCGTCTCTGGCCGAACTGCCGGAGCGTCTTGATAGCGTGTTGCGGGTGATCTACCTGGTGTTCAACGAAGGCTACTCGGCGTCTTCGGGGGAGAGCCTGATGCGCCACGACCTGAGCGATGAAGCGATCCGCCTTGGGCGTTTGCTCCAGCAATTGCTGCCCGATCCGGAAGTGCTCGGCCTGCTGGCGCTGATGCTCCTGCAGGCTTCGCGGCAGCAGGCGCGCAGCGATGCCCAGGGCGAGCTTGTGCTGCTGGATGAGCAGGACCGCAGGCTGTGGAACCGTGAACTGATTGCCGAAGGCTGCCAGCTGGTGCAGCAGGCCCTGCGTAGCCAGCAGTTTGGCGTCTATAGCTTGCAGGCAGCGATTGCCGCCGTGCATGCGCAAGCGGCCAGTGCCGAGGACACGGACTGGGCAGAAATCGTCGGTCTGTACGATGTACTGTGGCAGCGCTGGCCGTCGCCGGTGGTCGAACTCAACCGCGCCGCTGCCCTGGCCCGGCGCGATGGCGCCCAGGCGGGGTTGGCGGCGGTGGAGGCGATTCTGGCCCGCGGTCAGTTGCAGGACTACCACCTGGCCCATTCGGCCCGCGCTGAACTGTGCCGCCAGCTAGGCCTGCTGGATCAAGCCCGCGAGGCCTATTGCAGAGCTCTCGAACTGACCCGTCAGGGCCCCGAGCGGCGCTTTATCGAGCGCCGCCTGAGCGAGTTGTGACACTCAGCCGATGGTGATCGGCGGCGGGCTGACCAGCTCGACGGTCTGTTGCTTGCGCGGGGCGAGAATCTCGGCCTCGCCGTCAACCACCAGCTCGTCGTTCTGGTTGAACACGCGGGTGGCGATGCGCACCTTGAACTTCGGCAGTTTCTCGAGGATTTCCAGGCGCACGGTCAGGGTGTCGCCGAACTTGACCGGCTTCTGGAAGCTCATGGTCTGGCCCAGGTAGATGGTGCCCGGTCCAGGCAGTTCGCAGGCCACCGCGGCGCTGATCAGCGCGCCACTGAACATGCCGTGGGCGATGCGCTCCTTGAACATGCTCTTGGCCGCGAACTCGGCATCCAGGTGCACCGGGTTATGGTCACCGGACATTGCAGCGAACAGCTGGATGTCACGTTCTTCGACGGTCTTGCTGAAGCTGGCGGTCTGGCCGACTTCGAGGGCTTCGTACGGGGTGTTGGTGACCTGGGTCATCGCTTGGCTTTCCTTCTATCGTACGGGGCGGTCGTCATTCGCTGCGGGCGGGGCGGCCAATAGCCAGGGCCTGGTCCAGCCAGTCGATGATGGCGGCCGTGACCTCGTCACGGTTGGTTTCGTTGAGCAGCTCATGCCGCGCCTGGGGGTAGAGCTGCAGCTGCACATGCTGATTGCCGGCCAGGCGCAAGGCACCCGCCAGATCCTTGAGACGCTTGCCGGCACTGACCGGATCACATTCACCGCCCATCACCAGGATCGGCAGGTTCGGATCGATCTGCGCCAGGTTACGCGGCTGGCTGATTTGCTCCAGGCCCATCAGCAGGTCGATCCACAAACGGTTGCTGCAGCGAAAGCCGCACAACGGATCGGCAGCATACTTGTCGACTTCGTCGTTGTCGCGGCTGAGCCAGTCGAAGGCGGTGCGGTTGGGCTTGAAGGCCTTGTTGAACGAGCCGAACGACAACCACTCGATCAGCGCGCTGTGCCCCAGCGGACCCTGGCGCCAGGCTTCGAAGCGGGCAATCAGGCAAGCCGTTCGGTACAGGGCAGGGGGTTGGAAGTTCGAGCCGCTGAGAATCGCGCCTTGCAGGCTGGCGCCATGGTGCATCAGGTAAGCCTGGGCGATGTAGCTGCCCATGCTGTGGCCAAACAGGAATACCGGTGTGCCCGGAAACTGCTGGCCGATGTGCTGGCTGAGCGGGCCCAGATCGTTGACTACGCTGTTCCAGCCATTGTGTCGGGCGAACAGGCCTAAAGTGCCAAGTTCGGCGGTGCGCCCATGGCCGCGCTGGTCATGGGCGAACAGGGCGTAGCCGGCCTTGCTGAGCGCCTCGCCCAGGCGTTGATAGCGCCCGGCATGCTCGGCCATGCCGTGGGCCAGCAGCACCACCGCCTTGATCGGCGTGGCCGGCAGCCATTGATAAACGTAGAGGCTGCAGTGATCGCTGGCCGGAAGCCAGAACGCGTCGTGGTGCATGGCGGGTCCTTGTGCACGCAAGTCGGTGAGTCAGCACAGTGTATAACCCAGGCACACAATCGCAGGGTCATCAGCAATAAGATTCACAATGTTAATGACAGCGCTTGGCGTATTTGCCACCTGCGACATACCTGCTAACGTCGGCAGAGCACCTTCTTCGCCAAGCAGGCAAGGGGGCCGGAACGGCTCAGGTATGAGGACAAGAATAAATGCAAGCTGATTTCTGGAATGACAAGCGCCCGGCAGGCGTTCCTTCGCAAATTGACATAAACGCTTACAAGTCAGTGGTCGAAGTGTTCGAACGCTCCTGCAAGAAGTTTGCTGACCGCCCGGCGTTCAGCAACCTCGGGGTGACCCTGAGCTACGCCGAACTCGAACGCTATTCCGCGGCCTTCGCCGCTTACCTGCAGCAGCACACCGACCTGGTGCCGGGCGACCGCATCGCGGTACAGATGCCCAACGTGCTGCAGTACCCCATCGCCGTATTCGGCGCCATGCGCGCCGGGCTGATCGTGGTCAACACCAACCCGCTGTACACCGCCCGCGAGATGCGCCACCAGTTCAAGGACTCCGGCGCCAGGGCGCTGGTGTACCTGAACATGTTCGGCAAGCTGGTGCAGGAGGTGCTGCCGGACACCGGCATCGAATTCCTCATCGAAGCGAAGATGGGCGACATGCTGCCGACGGCCAAGGGCTGGCTGGTCAATACCATCGTCAGCAAGGTCAAGAAGATGGTCCCGGACTACCGCCTGCCACAGGCTGTGCCATTCAAGAGCGCCCTGGCCCAGGGCCGTGGCCAGTCGCTCAAGCCGGTATCGCTGAGCCTCGACGACATCGCCGTGTTGCAGTACACCGGCGGCACCACGGGCCTGGCCAAGGGCGCGATGCTGACCCACGGTAACCTGGTGGCCAACATGCTCCAGGTGCTGGCGTGTTTCTCCCAGCATGGGCCTGATGGCCAGCGCCTGATCAAGGAGGGGCAGGAGGTGATGATCGCACCGCTGCCGCTCTACCATATCTATGCCTTCACCGCGAACTGCATGTGCATGATGGTCACCGGCAACCACAACGTGCTGATCACCAACCCGCGGGACATCCCCGGCTTCGTCAAGGAGCTGAAAAAGTGGAAGTTCTCTGCACTGCTGGGGCTTAACACCCTGTTCGTGGCGCTGATGAACCACCCCGAGTTCAAGAACCTCGACTTCTCGGCGCTGAAAGTGACCAATTCCGGTGGTACCGCACTGGTCAGCGCCACCGCCGAGCGTTGGGAGAGCATCACCGGTTGCCGCATTGTCGAAGGCTACGGCCTGACCGAGACCTCGCCGGTGGCCAGTACCAACCCTTATGGCCAGCTGGCGCGCCTGGGGACCGTGGGCATTCCGGTGCCGGGCACGGCGTTCAAGGTCATTGACGATGAGGGGGAGGAGCAACCCTTTGGAGAGCGCGGCGAGCTGTGCATCAAGGGCCCGCAGGTAATGAAGGGCTACTGGCAGCACCCCGAGGCGACCGCCGAGGCGCTGGACAGCGAAGGCTGGTTCAAGACTGGCGATATTGCCGTGATCGACCCGGATGGCTTTACCCGTATCGTCGACCGCAAGAAGGACATGATCATCGTCTCGGGTTTCAACGTGTATCCGAACGAGATCGAAGAAGTGGTGATGAGCCATCCGCAAGTGGCCAGTTGCGCGGTGATCGGCGTCCCTGATGAGCGTTCGGGCGAGGCGGTGAAGCTGTTCGTGGTGCCGCGCGAGGGTGGGGTGAGCCTTGAAGAGCTGAAGGCTTATTGCAAGGCCAACTTCACTGGCTACAAGGTGCCCAAGCACATTGTGTTGAGGGACTCGTTGCCGATGACGGCGGTGGGCAAGATTTTGCGCAGGGAGCTTCGGGATATAGCCTGACGGCGGCGATGAGTCATTGTGGGAGCGGGCTTGCCCCGCGATGTGCCGTGCCAGACAGGGCGCTATCGCGGGGCAAGCCCGCTCCAACAGTGTGCTTTAGAATTTTTACTCTAAAAATGACTACGGCATAATCAAGAGTCATTTCCGTGACTGTTCGGGCTACTTTAGCTCTAGGCGGCCCTTGGCAAAGCTGCTACTCTCGGCCCGCTTCGGATTATCAGGTTTGCAATAAACCGTAATCTTATATCAATAATAATCGCATCGACTGCGGTGAAGAATTCGCTGCTGCTGGAGGAGTGGGCTTCCATGATCGAAAATTTTTGGAAGGATAAGTACCCAGCCGGGATTGCCTCGCAAATCAATCCTGATGAGTATCCGAATATTCAGGCGGTATTGAAGCAGTCTTGCCAACGCTTTGCCGATAAACCGGCCTTTAGCAACCTGGGCAAAACCATTACATACGGCGAGTTGTATGAGTTGTCGGGGGCCTTTGCCGCTTACCTGCAACAGCATACCGACCTGCAGCCGGGTGATCGTATTGCCGTGCAGCTGCCCAACGTTCTGCAATACCCCGTTGCCGTCTTCGGTGCCCTGCGTGCGGGCCTGATCGTGGTCAACACCAACCCGTTGTATACCGCGCGGGAATTGGAACACCAGTTCAACGATTCCGGCGCCAAGGCGCTGGTCTGCCTGGCGAACATGGCGCACCTGGCCGAGAAGGTGGTGCCCAAGACCCAGGTCAAACACGTTATTGTCACCGAAGTGGCCGACTTGTTGCCACCGGTTAAACGCTTGTTGATCAACAGCGTGATCAAGTACGTGAAGAAAATGGTCCCGGCGTACAACCTGCCCAAGGCGGTCAAGTTCAACGATGTGTTGAGCAAAGGTCGTGGCAAGGCTGTTCAGGAAGCCAATCCGGACAGTAACGACGTCGCCGTGTTGCAGTACACCGGCGGTACTACCGGGGTGGCCAAGGGCGCAATGCTGACCCACCGCAACCTGGTGGCCAACATGCTGCAATGCCGGGCGCTGATGGGCTCGAACCTCAACGAAGGTTGCGAGATCCTGATCACCCCTCTGCCGCTGTACCACATCTACGCGTTCACCTTTCACTGCATGGCGATGATGCTGATCGGCAGCCACAACATCCTGATCAGCAACCCGCGCGACTTGCCGGCGATGGTCAAGGAACTGGGCAAGTGGAAGTTCAGCGGCTTTGTCGGTTTGAACACCTTGTTCGTCGCCCTGTGCAACAACGAGAATTTCCGCAAGCTGGATTTCTCCGGCCTGAAGATCACCCTGTCGGGCGGTATGGCGCTGCAGATGAGTGTCGCCGAGCGCTGGAAGGCAGTGACCGGATGCGCCATCTGCGAAGGTTACGGCATGACCGAAACCAGCCCGGTGGCAGCGGTCAACCCGGCCGAGCAGAACCAGATCGGCACCATCGGTATTCCGATGCCCTCGACCCTGTGCAAGATCATCGACGACGCCGGTGTCGAACTGGCCCTGGGCGAAATCGGCGAGTTGTGCGTGAAAGGGCCGCAGGTGATGAAGGGCTACTGGCAGCGTGAAGACGCCACCAACGAGATCCTCGACAGCGATGGCTGGCTGAAGACCGGTGACATCGCCCTGATCCAGACCGACGGCTACATGCGCATCGTCGATCGCAAGAAGGACATGATCCTGGTCTCCGGTTTCAACGTCTATCCGAACGAACTCGAAGATGTGCTGGCGGCCTTGCCGGGCGTGCTGCAGTGCGCAGCCATCGGCGTGCCGGACGAGAAGTCCGGTGAAGTGATCAAGATCTTCATCGTGGTCAAGCCGGGCATGACGGTGACCAAGGAGCAGGTGATGGAGCACATGCGTGCCAATGTCACCGGCTACAAGGTACCGCGCTTTGTCGAGTTCCGCGATGCGCTGCCGACCACCAACGTTGGCAAGATCCTGCGCCGTGAACTGCGTGATGAAGAGCTGAAGAAGCTGGGCCTGAAGAAGATCGCCTGAGTTTCAGGCGAACGCTTCGCGCTCGATCGCTGGCAAGCCAGCTCCCACAGGTACGGTGTAATTAGACCTTGTGGGAGCTGGCTTGCCAGCGATGGTTTCAGCGCAGTTTTTCGAGCATCTGGTAATACCACATCCCCGCCGCCAGCAACGGATTGCCCAGCACATCGCCCATCGGCACCTTGATGTGTTTGCAGCCGGCAAAGGTATCGAATTTCTCCAGTGTCCCGGTCAGTGCTTCGGCCATGATTTCGCCCATGATATGGCTGGTGGCGATGCCGTGCCCGGAATAACCCTGGCAGTACCAGACGTTATCCGAAAGCTTGCCCAGCTGCGGGATGCGGTTGACCACGATACCCATCGCGCAACTCCACTGGAACTCGATCGGCACGCCCTTGAGCACCGGAAACGTGCGCTCGATGCACGGGCGCAGTTCACCGGCGATATCCCGTGAATCGCGCCCGGAATAGTTGGCACCACCGCCGAACAGCAGGCGGCCATCGGCGGTCAGCCGGTAGTAGTCGAGGACGAAGCGGCAGTCGTACACCGCCAGGTCGTGGGGGTTGATCTGCGCGGCCAAGTCACCCAGTGGTGCGGTGGTGACGATGCCGCCCATGGCCGGGAAGATCTTGCCCTTGAGCTGGCGCTTTTCCAGTTTGTGATAGACGTCGCCGGCCAGCAGGATCTGCTTGGCCTCGACCCGCCCGTGGGCAGTCACCAGCGCCGGCTGATCGCCATGAACGATGTCCAGCACCTCGGAGTTTTCGAAGATCAGTGCGCCCAGGCTGTGCGCGGCACGGGCTTCACCGAGGCACAGGTTGAGCGGGTGCAGGTGCAGGTTGCGGCGGTTCTTCAGGGCGCCGAGGTACAGCGGGCTTTGCAGGTGTTCGCGCATGGCGCTCTGGTCGAGCAGCTCGACCTGATCAGCCATGCCGCGGCGCTCGGCCTCGGCGGCGAAGGCGCGTAGTTCGCCCATGTGCGAAGCTTTCATCGCCGCGTGCAGGTGGCCGCGCTTGAGGTCGCAGTCGATGCCGTAGCGTTCAACCCTTTGCTCGATGATCTGGTGGCCGCGCCAGCGCAGGTGCCAGATGAAGTCATCGACCTCGTCCCCGAGCTTGTCGCGCATCTGCTTGCGCATCGCTTCATCGCCCGAGAGGCTGCCGGTGACCTGGCCGCCGTTGCGCCCGCTGGCGCCCCAGCCGATGCGATTGGTTTCGACAATGGCGACCTTCAGGCCGCGTTCGGCCAGCTCCACGGCGCTGGCGACCCCGGTAAAGCCACCGCCGATGATTGCCACATCGACCTTCACCGTGCCCTTGAGGGTCGGATACTGGGTGGCGTCGTTGAGGCTTGCGGTGTAGTAGGAGGCACTGCGCTGGGCAGGGCCGGCATTCACGGCTGCATTCATGACAAAAAATCCTTGGCGCAAAAATAAAGAGTCAGGCCTGGGTCAGGTACCAGCGCCAGTCCTGTTCGCCGACCTCGGCCATGAACTGGCGGTACTCGGCACGCTTGACCGCCAGATAAACACCGAGGAATTCGGCGCCGAAGGCCTCGCGGGCCCAGCTCGAGCGCTCCAGGGCGGTGAGCGAAGTCAGCCAGTCGGTGGGCAGCAGTTCGGTGGCCTGGGCGTAGCCATTGCCCTCGACCGGCGCGCCCGGGTCGAGCTGTTGGCGGATGCCGTGATGCAGGCTGGCAAGGATGGCTGCGGCAGCCAGGTACGGGTTGGCGTCGGCGCCGCAGATGCGGTGCTCGATGTGTCGGCTGTTGGCCGGGCCGCCTGGCACTCGCAGGCTGACGGTACGGTTGTCGACCCCCCAGGTCGGTGCCAGCGGCGCATAGCTGTTGGCCTGGAAGCGTCGGTAGGAGTTGGCATTGGGGCAGAACAGCAGCAGCGAATCGAGCAGCAGCTTGAGCATGCCGGCCACCGACTGGCGCAGCAGCGGCGTGCCGGCCTTGTCTTCACTGGCGTAGAGGTTGTTGCCCTGGGCATCGGCCAGGCTCACGTGCATGTGCATGCCGGTGCCCGCCAGGTGATCGAACGGCTTGGCCATGAAGCAGGCCTGCATCCCGTGCTTGTGCGCCACGCCCTTGACCAGGCGCTTGTAGCGCACCGCCTGGTCCATGGCCAGCAGCGCATCGCCATGTTCCAGGGTGATTTCCACCTGGCCCGGGGCATATTCGGAAATCGCCGTGCGCGCCGGAATGCCCTGGGCTTTGCAAGCGGCATAGAGGTCGGCGAGAAACGGCTCGATCTGTTCCAGCTCGCGCAGGCCATAGACCTGGGTGCCCCGCGGCCGGCCGCCGTCGCTGTCCAGTGCCGGTTGCGGCCGGCCATGGCTGTCGCGCTTCTGGTCGAGCAGGTAGAACTCAAGCTCGCAGGCCATTACCGGGTAGTAACCTTCGGCCTTCAGTGCATCGATGACCTTGACCAGCAGGTGGCGCGGGTCGGCAATGCTTGCCGGCAGGCCTTCGCTGGGGTGCATGCTGACCTGCAGTGCCGCCGTGGGGATTTGCCGCCAGGGCAGGCGCACCAGGCTGTGTTCCAGCGGGTAGGCGCGGCAGTCGATATCGCCGACATCCCAGACCAGCCCGGAGTTTTCCACATCGTCGCCGTTCAGGGTCAGGCCGAGGATGGTGCTGGGCAATGGCCGACCGCTTTCGTACACCGCCAGCAGCTCTTCGCGGTGCAGCAGCTTGCCGCGCGGCACGCCATTGGCGTCGAGGATGAACAGCTCGATCATCTCGATATCGGGGTTGGCGGCCAGGAACGTTCGGGCCTGCTCGATGGGGGCAAATTGCATGGTGCTCTCGCTCGCGCCGTCAGGCGCACAGGACTGCCTAGCCGGTCAGGCGGCAGTCTTCGACAAGGAAGGTCGGCCAGAAACTGGCCGCACGGTTCAGTGCAGGGCGAGGCGGGCGTCCGGTGGGCGGGCATGGCGGCAGTGCCACAAGGCCCAGAAGGCGAGAATGATGTGCACCAGCGGATTTTCCCCGCAGCATGCCCGCACCTTCGGGAACGAAGGGCGCAGCAGCGGACGGGGCAAGCCGGGAGACGAAGTCATGCCTGGATACTCCCATGCCGGGGAAGGTTCATTAAATAAGCCTTTGTACAACTTCAGGTAAGTCTTGGCTAAACAATGGCTCGCCAGCCCGCAACCGTGCCGAGCGTCGGCAAATCTGCGACAATCGCAGCCCTTGAAAAGCCGATCATGCAAAAGCAGGCTCACCTGCACGACTAAAAAGCCCCCATGACTGACCACGCGATTGATCAACTGCTGAAAAACCTCGACCACGCCATGATTTCCGAGCGTCACCGCCTGCGCCGGCAGCTGCACGAGCTGCGCAAGCGCCCGGATGAGGCGAAGCTTGCGCAGTGGGTCGACAAGGTGCAGGCCTCCTGCGCCCAGGTCACTGCGCGCAAGGCCAGCGTGCCGAGCATCCGTTACGATGACAGCCTGCCGATTGCGGCCAAGCGTGACGAGATCAAAAAGGTCCTGGCCGAGCATCAGGTGTTGATCATTGCCGGCGAAACCGGCTCGGGCAAAACCACCCAGTTGCCGAAGATCTGTCTGGAACTGGGCCGCGGCCAGCACGGCCTGATCGCCCATACCCAGCCACGGCGGATTGCCGCCCGCAGCGTCGCCACCCGGGTCGCCGAAGAGCTCGGCACGCCACTGGGGGCGCTGGTCGGCTACCAGGTGCGCTTTGAAGACCAGAGCGACGCCAACACCCTGGTCAAGCTGATGACCGACGGCATCCTCCTGGCCGAGACCCAGCACGACCGTTTTCTTGAGCGCTACGACACCATCATTGTCGACGAAGCCCACGAGCGCAGCCTGAACATCGACTTTCTGCTCGGCTACCTGAAGACCCTGCTGCCACGCCGCCCTGATCTCAAGGTCATCATCACTTCCGCGACCATCGACCTTGAGCGCTTTTCCAAGCACTTCAACGATGCGCCGATCATCGAAGTGTCGGGCCGCACCTATCCGGTGGAAACCTGGTATCGGCCGTTAACCAGTGAGCAGGACGAGGAGGGCAACCGCGTCGAGGACGACCTCACCGTTGACCAGGCAATCCTCGCCACCCTCGACGAGATCGCCGCCTTCGAGCGCAGCCAGGGCAAGGGCCCGGGTGACGTGCTGGTGTTCCTGCCGGGCGAGCGCGAGATTCGCGACGCCGCCGAGATGCTGCGCAAGGCCCAGTTGCGCCACACCGAGATCCTGCCGTTGTACGCGCGCCTGTCGCCGGCCGAGCAGCAAAAGATCTTCCAGTCCCATCCCGGGCGGCGTGTGGTGCTGGCCACCAACGTCGCCGAAACCTCGCTGACGGTGCCGGGCATTCGCTATGTGATCGACAGCGGCACCGCACGCATCAGCCGCTACAGCTACCGGGCCAAGGTCCAGCGCCTGCCGATCGAAGCGGTGTCCCAGGCCAGTGCCAACCAGCGCAAGGGCCGCTGCGGGCGGGTCGAGCCGGGCATCTGCGTGCGCCTGTACAGCGAAGAGGATTTCAACGCGCGGCCGGCCTTTACCGACCCGGAAATCCTCCGTACCAACCTTGCTGCGGTCATCCTGCAGATGCTGCACCTGCGCCTGGGCGAGATCGACGCGTTCCCGTTCATCGAGCCGCCGGATGGCAAGGCCATCAGCGACGGCTTCAATCTGTTGCAGGAGCTCTCGGCGGTCAACCGCGAGAACCAGCTGACCCCCCTGGGCCGGCAACTGGCGCGCTTGCCGGTCGACCCGCGGCTGGGCCGCATGCTCCTTGAAGGCGCCAAGCAGGGAAGCCTCAACGAGCTGTTGATCGTCGCCAGTGCGCTGTCGGTACAAGACCCGCGCGAGCGTCCGCCGGAGCGCCAGCAAGCGGCCGACCAGGCCCATGCGCAATGGAAGGACGTCGACTCCGATTTCGCCGCGCTGGTCAATTTGTGGCGTGGGTTCGAAGAGCAACGCCAGGCCCTGACCGCCAGCCCGCTGCGCAACTGGTGCCGGAAGAACTTCCTCAACTACCTGCGTTTGCGTGAGTGGCGCGATGCTCACCGTCAGTTGAGCCTGATCTGCCGCGACCTGCAGCTGAGCATCAATAAAGAGCCTGCTGACTACCCGCGCCTGCACAAGGCGATTCTTTCCGGCCTGCTCAGCCAGATCGGCCAGAAGACCGAAGATGGTGACTACCTCGGCGCCCGTCAACGGCGCTTCTGGGTGCACCCGTCGTCCGGCCTGGGCAAGAAGCGTCCACAGTGGCTGATGACCGCCGAGCTGGTGGAAACCACCAAGCTCTATGCGCGCATGGTGGCCAAGATCGATTCGGACTGGATCGAGCCGCTGGCCGGGCACCTGATCAAGAAGAACCATTTCGAACCGCACTGGGAAAAGAAGCGCGGCCAGGTGGTGGCCTTCGAGCAGGTCACCCTCTATGGCCTGATCGTGGTCGGCCGGCGGCCAGTGCATTACGGCCCGGTCGACCCGGTGATGTCCCGCGAGCTGTTTATCCGCGAGGCACTGGTGGGTGGCGAGATCCAGTCCAAAGCCAAATGCCTGACCGCCAACCGGCGCTTGCTGGAGCAACTCGACGAGCTGGAAGCCAAGGCCCGTCGGCGCGACATCCTCGCCGATGAAGAAACCCTGTACGGCTTCTATGAAGCGCGCTTGCCGGCGGAGATCCACCAGACCGCAACCTTCGACAGCTGGTACCGGGTCACCAGCCAGAAAGACCCGCAGTTGCTGATCATGCGCGAGGAAGACGTGCTGGCCCGCGAAGCCAGTGAAGTCACCGCCGCGCAGTACCCGGACACCCTGCGCCTGGGCGACCTGAGCCTGGCCCTGAGCTACCACTTCGAGCCTAACCATCCGCGCGACGGCGTCACCGTGCGGGTGCCGGCGCCACTCTTGCCAAGCCTGCCGGGCGAGCGCCTGGAGTGGCTGGTGCCGGGCCTGCTCGAAGCCAAGTGCATCGCCCTGGTGCGCAACCTGCCCAAGGCGCTGCGCAAGAACTTCGTGCCGGTGCCGGACTTCGTCAAGGCCGCGCTGCAACGCATGAGCTTCGGCGAAGGTTCGTTGCCCCAGGCGCTGGGCCGCGAGCTGCTGCGCATGACCGGTGTGCGGGTCAGCGATGAAGCCTGGGCCGAAGCCGCCGCGCAGGTCGACAGCCATCTGAAAATGAACCTGGAAGTGGTCGATGGCCAGGGCAAGTTCCTCGGCGAAGGCCGCGACCTGGCTGAGCTGACTGCACGCTTTGCCGCTGCCAGCCAGGCCGCTCTGGCGGTACCGCAGACCGCACAAAGCCAGCAGCCGGTGCAGGCCAAGGCCTTCACCCAGGTGGCCGAGACCGCGCAGCAGAAGTTTGCCGGGCTGTCGATGACGGTCTATCCGGCCCTGGTGGAAGAAAACGGCACGGTCAAGGAAGGGCGTTTCTCGACCCAGGCCGAAGCCGAATTCCAGCACCGCCGCGCCTTGCAGCGCCTGTTGCTGCAGCAACTGGCGGAGCCGGCCAAGTTCCTGCGTGGCAAGCTGCCGGGGCTGACCGAGCTGGGCCTGTTGTACCGTGAACTGGGCCGGGTCGAGGCGCTGGTCGAAGATATCCTGCTGGCCAGCCTGGACAGCTGCATCCTTGAAGGCGAAAGCACCCTGCCGCGTGATGGCGCAGGCCTGGCCTCGCTAGCCGAGCGCAAACGCGGTAGCTGGGCCGAGCACGCCGAACGCCTGGCGCGCCTGACCCTGGAGATCCTCAAGCTCTGGCACGGCCTGCAAAAGCGCTTCAAGGGCAAGATCGACCTGGCCCAGGCCGTGGCCCTCAACGACATCAAGCAGCAGCTGGGCAACCTGGTCTACCCGGGCTTTGTCCGCGAAACCCCGGGGCTCTGGCTCAAGGAGCTGCCGCGCTACCTCAAGGCGATCGAGCTGCGCCTGGAGAAACTCGGCGCCCAGGTGCAGAAGGACCGGGTCTGGAGCAGTGAACTGGGCAACCTCTGGAGCCAGTACCAGACCCGCCTCGACAAGCACGCCCAGGAAGGCAAGCGCGACGAGCAGCTGCAGCTGTACCGCTGGTGGCTGGAGGAGTACCGGGTGTCGTTGTTCGCCCAGCAGTTGGGCACCAAGGTGCCGGTTTCCGACAAACGACTGAGCAAGCAGTGGAGTCAGGTGGAAGCCTAAACCCCCGCAGTTGTGGCACACTTGGCTGATATACGCCGCGCACCCCGGAATTACCTGCCGGGCCTGCGCGGCTCACGCATGCAGCACTGCGCAGTGGCCCGGCAAGCCAGGGTCATTGCCAGTCAAAGTTGGTACTTTGGTACCAATTCAAACCGACCGAACAGGCCGTTGCCGGGCTGGCAATGGCCCCGAACAGAGGAACGACCGTGCATAACGTCGTCATCAGCGGCACCGGCCTGTACACCCCGGCCAACAGCATTTCCAACGAAGAGCTGGTGGAATCCTTCAACGCCTACGTGCAGCAGTTCAACCGCGACAACGCCGCCGCCATCGAGCGCGGTGAGGTCCAGGCCCTGGCCGAGTCCAGCGCCGCCTTCATTGAAAAGGCCTCGGGCATCAAAAGCCGCTTCGTCATGGACAAGGACGGCATCCTCGACCCGCAGCGCATGAAGCCGCGCCTGCCAGAGCGCTCCAATGACGAACCGTCGATCCTCTGCCAGATGGCCGTGGCTGCCGCCGAGCAGGCCCTGCAACGCGCCGGCCGCACAGCCGCAGACGTCGATGCGGTCATCGTTGCCTGCTCCAATCTGCAGCGCCCGTACCCGGCCATTGCCATCGAAGTGCAACAGGCCCTGGGCATCAACGGCTTTGGTTTCGACATGAACGTGGCCTGCTCGTCGGCCACCTTCGGCATCCAGACCGCCTGCAACAGCGTGCAACTGGGCCAGGCCCGCGCGGTGCTGGTGATCAGCCCGGAAATCTGTACCGGCCACCTGAACTTCCGTGACCGCGACAGCCATTTCATCTTTGGTGATGCAGCGACGGCCGTACTGGTGGAGCGCGCCGACCTGGCCACCTCCAAACACCAGTTCGACATTGTCAGCACCAAACTGCTGACCCAGTTCTCGAACAACATCCGCAACAACTTCGGCTTCCTCAACCGTGCTGCCGAAGAGGGCATCGGCGCCCCCGACAAGTTGTTCGTCCAGGAAGGCCGCAAGGTGTTCCGCGAGGTCTGCCCGATGGTTGCCGAGCTGATCGGCCAGCACCTGGCCGAGAACAACCTCAACGTCAGCGACGTCAAGCGCTTCTGGCTGCACCAGGCCAACCTGAGCATGAACCACTTGATCGTCAAGAAACTGCTCGGCCGTGATGCGCTGGAAGAAGAGGCACCGGTGATCCTCGACAGCTACGCTAACACCAGTTCGGCCGGCTCGGTGATCGCCTTGCACAAGCATCAGGATGACCTGCCACAGGGTGCCCTGGGCGTGCTCAGCTCGTTCGGCGCCGGTTATTCGATCGGTAGCGTGATCCTGCGCAAGCGTTAAGCTTCAGTTGCTTACGAAGTGTCCTACTGTGCTGGGACACTTGGCTGATGGCTTTAGCTGTAACAAATCCGCCTAATCGGACTCTACCCGCAGAACGATGGATGGATGGCGATGACTGGCGAACAACAAGCCCGCTTGCTGGAGCGGCTGCTCAAGGGTGAGCAACAAGCGTTCAAGGAACTGGTCGACACCTATCAGGGCGCCATGCGCGCCGTCGCCTACGCGATTGTCGGCAGCCGGCATGCCGACGAAGCGGTACAGGACGCCTGGCTGGCGGTGGTACGTAACCTCAAGGGATTCGAGCAGCGCTCGAGCCTCAAGACCTGGTTGCTTACCATTACCGCCAACGCAGCCAAGACCCGCTACAAACAGAACCGTCGCGAAGTGCTCCTGGATGACCTGCCAGGCCCCCATGGCACGATCGGTGACGAGCGCTTCGCCACCGACGGCCACTGGTTGCAAGGACCTTCGGCCTGGCATGAAGACACGCCAGAGGCCATGCTCAGTCGTGAGCAGATGCGTGAATGCCTGGAGCACACCCTGCTGAGCCTGTCGCAGCTGCAACGCAGTGTGCTGGTGCTGCGCGAGCGACAGGGCCTGGAGCTGGAGCAGATCTGTAATCTTCTCGAGATTTCCCTCTCCAATGTCCGCGTGCTGCTGCATCGGGCGCGCCTGAAGGTCTTCGCCACCCTGGAACATTTCGAGGAAACCGGCCAATGCTGAGCTGCAAGGAACTCGTCGCCCGCTCCAGCGACTATCTCGATGAGCAACTGACCCTGGGCGAGCGTCTGATGGTCCGCCAGCACCTGATGTTCTGTCGCCATTGCCGCCGCTTTCTCAAGCAGATGCGCATGGCCCAGGCCACGGTACGGGCCTTGCCGGAAGAACCGGTGGTCGACAGCGATGCCCTGGCCGAGCGTCTGGCCCGTGAACTGAAAAACTCCTGAATCACGCTTGGGAGGCTCTGCAACGGAGCTTTCCGGCTTATTTCCTTTCGAAGTAAAAAAGTTCCCCTGTCACAAAACATTTATCTAAAAGCCACTGATCTGACATACACCCCCGCCAAGATTCCTCCCCAGCACAAGTGGCCTGAGCCGCGTGTTTTTTCAACATTATCAAGACCATAAAGTAGGGGAGCTTCTTCGATGATCCGTAAGCACTTCGCAGGTTTCGTAGCCAGCGCCTTGGCCATGGCCGTTACCGCCCAGGCTTTTGCGGGTACCGTGACCACCGACGGCGCCGATATCGTAGTCAAGACCAAGGGTGGCCTCGAGGTCGCTACCACCGACAAGGAATTCAGCTTCAAGCTGGGCGGTCGGATCCAGGCTGACTACAGCCGTTTCGACGGTTTCTACACCAACAACGGCAACACCGCCGACGCCGGTTACTTCCGCCGCGCCTACCTGGAACTGGGCGGCGTGATGTACACCGACTGGGCCTACCAGATCGCCTACGACTTCTCGCACAACTCCGGTGGTGACAACCGTTCCGAAGACGGCTACTTCGACGAAGCGTCGCTGGCCTACAACGGCTTCAAGCCGGTGTCGATCAAGTTCGGTCGTTTCGACCCTGAATTCGGTCTGGAAAAAGCCACCAGCTCCAAGTGGGTGACGGCGCAGGAACGTACCGCTGCCTACGACCTGGTCGACTGGACCAACTCGCACAACGGCGGCCTGGGTATCCAGGCGTCGGGTAACGCCGGCGATTCGCTGTATGGTTCGGTCGGTGCCTTTGCCAAGGACGCCACCAACCAGGACAAGGACGGCGACAGCACCAAGCAGTTCAACCTGCGCGGCGTCTTCGCGCCGATGCACGAAGCCGGCAACGTCCTGCACTTCGGTATCAACTACGCCCAGCGTGACCTTTCCGACACCGCTTTCGATGGTCGTATCCGCAGCCGTCTGGGCATGCGCGGGGTGAGCACCGACGGTGGTCAGGATGCCGGTACCAATGGCAACCGCCTGACCCTGGGTGGCCAGAACAACACCCCGGCCGGTGCCTACGACACCGACCAGGCCTGGGGCCTGGAAGCGGCCTGGGCCATGGGCCCGTTCTCGGTACAGGGCGAATACATCAAGCGTGAGGTCGAAGCCGACAGCGCCGCGTTCTCCGACATCAAGGCTGACGGCTACTACGGCCAGCTGGCCTACACCATCACCGGTGAGGCCCGTGGCTACAAGCTCGGCAAGTTCGACAGCATCAAGCCGTCGAACAAGCAGATCGGTGCCTGGGAAGTGTTCTACCGCTATGACCACCTGAGCGTCGATGACGACAACGGCGCGTTTGCCAACGTCAGCGATATCGAAGGCAAGGTCCACAACGTCGGCCTGAACTGGTACGCCAACGAGTCGATCAAGCTCAGCGGCGTGTACGTCAAGGCCAAGGTCGACAATGCCCAGAACGCCGCCGGCGACGACAGCGGCGACGGTTTCGTAATGCGCGCGCAGTACGTGTTCTAAGCAACACCGCTCCTCATCCGTTAGATCTTCAGCCCCGCTTGCGCGGGGCTTTTTTTCGCCTGCGCGACGAGGCAGACTGCGTCAATGCCCAAGCTTATCCTGCAACACCTTGCCGAACTCACGCCTGCCACCTGGGATGCCCTGGTGCCGGACGAACAACCGTTCCTGCGCCACGCGTTTCTGTCCAGTCTGGAGGACAGCGGCAGCGTCAGCCGCAACACCGGCTGGAGCCCGGCGCACCAGTTGCTGACCGACAGCGCCGGGCAGTTGCGCGCCGCCTTGCCCGCCTATGTGAAAACCCATTCATTCGGCGAGTACGTATTCGACCACGGCTGGGCCGACGCCTGTGAGCGGGCAGGCATTGCCTATTACCCCAAGCTGCTCTGCGCCGTGCCGTTCTCGCCGGTGACCGGCCCGCGCTTGCTTGGCGACCCGCAGGCGGCGGCCGAGCTGGTGGATCAACTGACCGACGAGCTGTTCGAACAGGGGATGTCCGGCGCCCACATCAACTTCACCGATGCGCAGGCGGATGCGCTGATGCGCGAGCGCGAAGGCTGGATGGAGCGCCTGGGATGCCAGTTTCATTGGCGTAACCAGGGCTACCGCGACTTCCAGGATTTTCTCGACACCTTGAGCTCACGCAAGCGCAAGCAGATGCGCAAGGAGCGCGAACAGGTGGCGGGGCAGGGCATCGAGTTTTATTGGTTGCGCGCGGATGAACTGAGCGAGGCACAGTGGGATTTCGTCTTTGCCTGTTATGCCAATACCTATGCCGTACGCCGTCGCGCGCCTTACCTGACCCGGGAGTTCTTCAGCCTGTTGGCTGAGCGCATGCCCGCTGCGATTCGTGTGGTGATGGCTCGTCAGGGCGGCCGTGATGTCGCCATGGCCTTCAGCCTGGTCGGTGGTGGCAGCCTGTATGGCCGTTACTGGGGGTGCCTGGACGAATTCGACCGGCTGCACTTCGAGACCTGTTTCTACCAGGGCATGGACCTGGCGATTGCCGAAGGCCTGCAGCGTTTCGATGCCGGGGCGCAAGGTGAGCACAAGTTGATTCGCGGGTTTGAACCGGTGATCACCCGCTCCTGGCATTACCTGCTGCACCCGGGCTTGCGCCGGGCGGTGGAGGAATTCCTGGAGCAGGAGCGGGCAGGGGTGTTGGCGTATGCCGGGGAAGCGCGTTTGGCTTTGCCTTATCGGCAAGGTTGAGGGCCTCATCGCGGGGCAAGCCCGCTCCCACACTGGTCCTGTGTGGGAGCGGGCTTGCCAGCGATGAAGACACCACGGTGTTCAGTCGATCCCGACAAACCCCCCGGTCTGGTGATGCCACAACCGTGCATACAGCCCTTGATGCGTGAGCAATTCCGAATGGCTGCCCATTTCGGCAATCCGGCCTTTCTCCAGCACCACCAGACGGTCCATGCGGGCAATGGTCGACAGCCGGTGGGCAATGGCGATCACGGTCTTGCCTTGCATCAGGGTTTCCAGGCTCTCCTGGATTGCTGCTTCAACTTCCGAGTCCAATGCTGAAGTCGCCTCGTCCATGATCAGGATCGGCGCATTCTTGAGCAGCACCCGGGCAATGGCGATGCGTTGACGCTGGCCGCCGGAGAGCTTGACCCCACGCTCACCCACATGGGCATCGAAGCCGGTACGGCCCTGGGCGTCGGACAGTTGCGGGATAAACTCGTCGGCACGCGCCCGGCGTACGGCTTCCCACAGCTCTTCTTCGGTGGCGTCGGGCCGGCCATACAGCAGGTTTTCGCGAATCGAGCGGTGCAGCAGCGAGGTGTCCTGGGTGATCATGCCGATCTGCGCACGCAGGCTGGCCTGGGTCACCTGGGCGATGTCCTGGCCATCGATGAGGATGCGCCCGCTTTCCAGGTCGTAGAGGCGCAGCAGCAGGTTGACCAAGGTCGACTTGCCCGCGCCGGACGGGCCAATCAGGCCGATCTTCTCGCCAGGGCGGATGTCCAGGTTCAGGCTGTCGATGATGCGGCTGCCCTTGCCATAGTGAAAACTGACGTTGTCGAACTTCACCCCGCCGCGATCGACCTTGAGCTTGGGTGCGCTCGGCGAGTCGGTGACGCTCACCGGCTGGGCGATGGTCTGCAGACCGTCCTGGACCATGCCGATGTTCTCGAAGATGCCGTTGACCACCCACATGATCCAGCCGGACATGTTGACGATGCGGATCACCAGGCCGGTGGCCAGGGCGATGGCGCCGACCGTGATCAGCGACTGGGTCCACAGCCACAGCGCCAGGCCCGTGGTGCTGACGATCAGCAGGCCGTTGAGGCTGGTGATGACCACGTCCATGCTGGTGACCACGCGGGCGGCCAGTTGGGTTTTTTCGGTCTGTTCGCTGATCGCTTCGCGGGCGTACTGTTGCTCGAAGTCGGTGTGGGCGAAGAGTTTCAGGGTGGCGATGTTGGTGTATCCATCGACGATGCGGCCCATGAGCTTGGAGCGGGCATCGGAGGAGATGACTGCCCGGGCCTTGACCCGTGGCACGAAGTAGCAAAGTGCGCCGATGTAGCAGGCAATCCAGGTAATCAGCGGCAGCATCAGCCGCCAGTCGGCCTCGGCAAACAGCACCAGCGAGCTGATCGCATAGATCAGCACGTGCCACAGCGCGTCCACCGCCTGCACCGCCGAGTCGCGCAGCGAGTTGCCGGTCTGCATGATGCGCTGGGCGATGCGCCCGGCAAAATCGCTCTGGAAGAAGTTCAGGCTCTGCTTGAGCACGAAGGTATGGTTCTGCCAGCGGATCATGCTGGTCATCCCCGGGCTGATGGTCTGGTGTACGAGAAGGTCGTGCAGGCCGAGAAACACCGGGCGCAGAATCAGCGCCACCACCAGCATCCATAGCAGTTCGGCAGCGTGATCGCTGAAGAAATCAGGCGAAGGGGTGCCTTGAGCCAGGTCGATGATCCGGCTCAAGTAACTGAAAAGGGCCACTTCGATCAATGCGCCGATGAATCCGATCACCAGCAGCGCGGCAAAACTCGGCCAGACCTGGCGCAGGTAGTACACATAGAACGGCCATACCGTGGTGGGCGGCGCCGCAGTAGGCGCCTCACGGAAGATGTCGATGAGCTTTTCGAAGCGGCGAAACAGCATGAAAACGGTAACTCCTGTTCAGTTCGACCCTCGGGCCTGGTTCACGTCCCTGTGAAGCCCAAGGTCAGTCGATACGTTTGGCCGACTTGATGAACACCGGGTCGACCGGCACATCGCGCATGCCTTTTTTCATTGTGGTTGGCGAGTTGACGATCTGGTCGACCACTTCCATGCCTTTGACGACCTTGCCGAACACCGCGTATCCACGGTCGCGGCCCGGGTCGAGGAAGGCATTGTCGGCGACGTTGATGAAGAACTGGCTGGTGGCCGAGTTCGGGTCGGAGGTGCGCGCCATCGACAGGGTGCCACGGACGTTCTGCAGGCCATTGCTGGCTTCGTTGCGGATCGGGTCCTTGGTGGGTTTTTGCACCATCTGCTCGGTGAAACCACCGCCCTGGACCATGAAGCCCGGGATCACCCGGTGAAAGACGGTGTTGTTGTAGAAGCCGCTGTCCACATATTGCAGGAAGTTCTTGCTGCTGATCGGCGCCTTGGTTTCGTTCAGTTCGATTTCGATCTGGCCGAAGCTGGTATCCAGCAGTACATGAGGCGCTTTTTCGGCGGCCATCAGGCTGGTGGCGAAGACGACTGAACAGGTGGCGAGCAGGAGTTTTTTCAGCATGGGCTCAATGATCCTTGAGAGGTGGTGGACGCCGCCAGGAACTGCAGCAGCGTCTGATTGAATACGTGAGGTTGATCCAGGGGCGTAGCGTGCCGGGAATCTTCGATGACCGCCAGCCGTGCCTGTGGAATCAGGGCAACGTAGCGCTCTTTAAGTTGTACCGGGGTGTAATCCTGGTCGGCGCTGATGACCAGGGTAGGACAGCGAATCTGCCCCAGGCGTTCCGCCACGCCCCAGCCGACAATGGCGTCGAAACTGGCCAGGTACGCGCGTTTGTCGTTCTTGGCCCAGCGCTCGGCCATCTTGCGCCGCAAATCGGCCTGCTGCGGCTTGGGGAACAACCGCTCGGCCAGGCCCTTGCCGATGGTTTCGAGGCTCAACACCCGGGCCAGGGCCCAGCGCTTGGCCCACCAGATCCAGTCGCTGCGGCTGCGGCGCTTGACCTCCGGGGCGCTGTTGACGATGCACAGGCTGCGCAGCCACTCGGGGTGATCGACGGCAAACTGGAAACCGATCATGCCGCCCATGGACAGGCCGACCAGGTGCACCGGGCCGGTCTGCAACTGCTCGAGCAGGGCCAGCAGGTCGGCGCTGAAGCTGGCGATGCTGTAGCGCTCGCGCGGCTTGTCGGAGCGGCCGTGGCCACGGATGTCCATGAGGATCACCCGGTAGTGGTGGGCAAGCGTCGGCACCTGCATCTCCCAGTCCAGGCAGCTGGAGCCCAGGCCGTGCAGCAGCACCAGCGGCTCGCCCTGGCCGTATTCCTCGTAGTGCAGCGAGCAACCTTCATGTTCGAAGTAGGCCATCGGCGTGATTCCTGTCAGGCTTGGGCGGGCGCGGCGAAGGGCACATCCAGCGGTGCGGTGTCGAAGTTGCGCAGCAACTCGACGAGGATCTGCGTCGCCGGGCCCAGGGGTTTGTCCTTGTTCGAGTAAAGGTAGAACAGTGGGTGGCGACTGCCACCCTGATCGAGCGGTAACGGCTTGAGCAGGCCTTCACGCAGCTCGCGTTCGATCAGGTGGCGCGGCAACCAGGCAAAGCCCAGACCGCTGCTGACGAAGGTGGCGGCGGTGGCCAGGCTGCCGACGGTCCAGCGCTGTTCGGCGCCCAGCCAGCCGACATCGCGGGGCTGCGCGCGGCCGGAGTCGCGGATCACCACCTGCAACTGGCTTTCCAGGTCCTGGAAGTTCAGCTCCCGACCCAGGCGGTGCAGGCTGTGTTCGGGGTGGGCAACGGCAACGAACTCGACCGAACTGAGCTCCGTGCCCAGGTAGCCGGAAATATTGAAGCCGCTGATGGCAAGGTCGGCGACGCCTTCATGCAGGACTTCCTCGACCCCGGACAGTACCTCTTCACGCAGGCGCACCCGGCAGCCACGGCTTTGCGGCATGAACGCACTCAAGGCGCGGACCAGGCGGGCGTTGGGGTAGGCGGCATCGACCACCAGGCGCACTTCGGCTTCCCAACCCTGTTCCATATGGTGGGCCAGGTCTTCAAGCTGGCTGGCCTGCTTGACCAGTTGCCGCGAGCGGCGCAGCAGCACGTTGCCGGCCTCGGTGAGTACCGCCTTGCGCCCGTCGATGCGCAGCAGCGGTACGCCGAGCTGGTCCTGCATGCGTGCCACGGTATAGCTCACCGAGGATTGCGAGCGGTGCAGGGCCTCCGCGGCCTGGGCAAAACCACCGTGGTCGACCACCGCCTGCAGGGTCCGCCACTGATCCAGGGTTACGCGCGGCGCTTTCATCTTCGGCTCCTGTTGTCCTAAGCTGGCGCTCTTTCATGGAGAGCGTCGTATGAAGAAATGTTGTGCTGTATTGCTGGCCCTGCTTCCGCTCACGGCCCTGGCCTATCCCATCGACGTGGAAAAGGACATCGACGGCGTCAAGGTCGACTACACCACCTACGACACCGACCGTGATATCGGTTCGATCACCGTCAATAACTATGGCGACGTCGATGCGCAGTGCAAGGTGACTTTCCGCAACGGCCCGGAAGCGCCTCGGGTGCGCCGTGTGCTGGTGCCGGCGAAAAAAAGCGTCGATGCCACCGCCAAGTTCAACCGGGAAATCATCAAGCTGCGCATTGCCTTGAGCTGCAAACCGCAATAAAACAATTTAACTGATAGATTGGACCCAGTTTTTACGCTTTTTTATCGATAGGTCAATCATTAATCTTGCCTCCATCGACTTACCGAACTCGCCGATGGAGGCAAGCCCCATGTCCCGTGTACTCGTCATCGAAAGCAGCGCCCGCCAGCAGGACTCGATCTCCCGGCAACTGACCCGTGACTTCGTCAGCCAGTGGCAAGCCGCCCACCCGGCCGACCAGGTCACCCTGCGCGACCTGGCCGTCAACCCGGTGCCGCACCTGGATGGCAACCTGCTCGGTGGCTGGATGAAGCCCGAAGCCCAGCGCAATGCCGAAGAGCTGCAGGCCCTGGCCCGCTCCAACGAGTTGACCGATGAAGTGCTGGCGGCCGATGTACTGGTCCTGGCTGCGCCGATGTACAACTTCACCATCCCCAGCACCCTCAAGGCCTGGCTGGACCATGTACTGCGCGCCGGCATCACCTTCAAGTACACCGAAACCGGACCGCAGGGCCTGCTGACCGGCAAGCGCGCCTACATCCTCACTGCCCGCGGTGGCATCCATGCCGGCGCCAGCAGCGATCACCAGGAACCCTACCTGCGCCAGGTCATGGCCTTTATCGGTATCCATGACGTGACCTTCATCCACGCCGAAGGCCTGAACATGGGCGGTGATTTCCACGAGAAGGGCCTGAACCAGGCCAAGGCGCAGCTCGCCGCGGTGGCATGAGCCGGCAATGAATTTTCCCGCCTGACACCTGTTGCTCCTTTGGGTGTACCTGCCCGGTCACTGCCTTGTGCATGACCGGGCTTTTTTATGGTGATTACTGTGGGAGCGGCGGTGCGACGACTCGACGTGACCCGCGATGAGGCCAGTACCACCAACACATCAGGCGGCGTCTGGATTGCGACCGCTTCGCGCTCGATCGCAGGCAAGCCAGCTCCCACAGGTCCGCAGGGGCTTCAGCAGTTGCTGGGTGTGCTGCTAACCGCTAAGGTCGCCGCCTCCACAGCAAGGGGCCAACATGGGCTATTTATTGATCGTCGCGCTGATCCAGGCGTTTTCCTTCAGCCTGATCGGCGAGTACCTGGCGGGGCATGTCGACAGCTATTTCGCAGTGCTGGCGCGGGTGCTGCTGGCCGGGCTGGTGTTCCTGCCGCTGACCCGCTGGCGTCAGGTCGAACCACGCTTCATGCGTTCGATGCTGCTGATCGGTGCGCTGCAATACGGCATCACCTATGTCTGCCTGTACCTGAGCTTCCGGGTGTTGACGGTGCCGGAGGTGCTGCTGTTCACCATCCTCACGCCCTTGCACGTGACCCTGATTGAAGACGCCCTGAACCGGCGCTTCAACCCCTGGGCGCTGGTGGCGGCGCTGGTGGCGGTTGCCGGTGCGGCGGTGATTCGCTTCGACAGCATCAGCCCGGACTTCTTCATCGGCTTTTTGCTGCTGCAACTGGCCAACTTCACCTATGCCGCCGGGCAGGTACTGTACCGCCACCTGATCGCGCGCAACCCCAGCGACCTGCCGCACTACCGGCGGTTCGGCTATTTCTACCTGGGCGCCTTGCTGGTGGTGCTGCCGGCCTTCCTGCTGTTCGGCAACACCCAGCACCTGCCGAGCACCGACGTGCAATGGCTGGTGCTGCTGTTTCTGGGCCTGTGCCCGACGGCTCTGGGGTTGTACTGGTGGAACAAGGGCGCCTGCCTGGTTTCAGGCGGCACCCTGGCGGTGATGAACAACCTGCACGTGCCGGTCGGCTTGCTGCTCAACCTGCTGATCTGGAACCAGCACGAGCCGCTGGGCCGGTTGTTCATCGGCGGGGCGGTGATCCTGGCATCGCTATGGCTCAGTCGTCTCGGCACTCAGCGCCCGCTGCTGGCTGGGCAAGGTCGAGGGTAACAGGCCGGCGCGCAGGTCGTTGCCGCTGGGCTGCTGGTACAGGCTCAGGCCGAACTCCGGCAGCACTGCCAGCAGATAGTCGAAGATGTCGCCCTGGATACGCTCGTACTCGGCCCACACCGTGGTGCGGGTGAAGCAGTAGATTTCCAGCGGCACGCCCTGGGCGGTGGTCTGCATCTGGCGGACCATGCAGGTCATGTTCGGCTGGATGTCCGGGTGGCTCTTCAAATACGCCAGGGCATAGGCGCGGAAGGTGCCGACGTTGGTCAGCTTGCGGCGGTTGGCCGACAGTTCCGCCACCGGGCCCTGGGCCTCGTTCCAGCTGTGCAGTTCATTGCGTTTGCGGGCGATGTAGTCGGTCAGCAGGCGCACCTCGGACAGGCGCTGCTCTTCGGCGGTGGTCAGAAAACGCACGCCGCCGGCATCGATGAACAGGCTGCGCTTGATCCGCCGCCCGCCCGATTGCTGCATGCCGCGCCAGTTCTTGAACGACTCGGACATCAAGCGCCAGGTGGGGATGGAGACGATGGTCTTGTCGAAATTCTGCACCTTGACCGTGTGCAGGGTAATGTCCACCACATCGCCATCGGCGCCGACCTGGGGCATCTCGATCCAGTCGCCGACCCGCAGCATGTCGTTGCTGGTCAGCTGCACGCTGGCGACGAACGACAGCAGGGTGTCCTTGTAGACCAACAGGATGACTGCCGACATGGCACCGAGACCTGAGAGCAGCAACAGCGGCGAGCGGTCGATCAGGGTGGCGACGATGACGATCGCGCCGAACACGAACAGGACCATCTTGGCCAACTGCACATAGCCCTTGATCGAGCGGGTGCGGGCATGTTCGGTGCGTGCGTAGATGTCCAGCAGGGCGTCGAGCAGGGCGCTCAGGGCCAGGGTCAGGAACAGGATGGTGAAGGCCAGGGCAACGTTGCCGAGGAAATGCTGGCTGGTGGCGCTCAGCTCCGGCACCAGCTTCAGGCCGAACTGCACCACCAGCGACGGGGTGGTCTGGGCCAGGCGCTGGAATACCTTGTTCTCGCGCAGGTCATTGACCCAGTGCAGGGCTGGCTGGCGGCCGAGCAGGCGGGCGGCGTGCAGCACCAGAAAGCGCGCCACACGGCCGAGCAGCAGGGCGATCACCAGCAATACGCCCAGGCCGATACCGGCGTGCAGTATCGGGTGTTGATCGAGGGTGCCCCAGAGGTCCAGGGTGTTTTGCCACAGCTGTTGAATGTCCATAACGGTGTCGTAGAGGGTCCGCAAGTCGAAAACAAGGCCATTAGAGCGCGGATCGGCAAGAAGTTGCCAAAAGAAATTCGGCTCCGACGCCGGAAAACGTTACCCTATGCAACTGAATTTTTTGCACATGCCCGAGGTACACCCGTGTTTTCCCAATTCGCCCTGCACGAACGCCTGCTCAAAGCCGTGGCCGAGCTGAAATTTGTCGAGCCGACGCCGGTGCAGGCAGCGGCCATCCCTTTGGCGTTGCAAGGGCGTGACCTGCGGGTGACGGCGCAAACCGGTAGCGGCAAGACCGCAGCCTTCGTCCTGCCGATGCTCAACCGCCTGGTGGACCTCAAGCAGAAGCGTGTCGAGATTCGTGCCCTGGTGCTGTTGCCGACCCGCGAGCTGGCGCAGCAGACCCTCAAGGAAGTCGAGCGTTTCTCCCAGTTCACCTTCATCAAGGCTGGCCTGATCACCGGTGGTGAAGACTTCAAGGAACAGGCCGCGATGCTGCGCAAGGTGCCGGACGTGCTGATCGGCACCCCGGGCCGCCTGCTCGAGCAACTCAATGCCGGCAACCTGCACCTGGAGCATGTCCAGGTGATCGTTCTCGACGAAGCCGACCGCATGCTCGACATGGGCTTTGCCGAAGACGTCGAGCGTCTGTGCAACGAGTGCCCGAACCGCGAGCAAACCATGCTGTTCTCCGCCACCACTGGCGGTGCCGGCCTGCGCGACATGATCGGCAAGGTGCTGAAAACCCCTGAGCACCTGATGCTCAACAGTGTCAGCCAGTTGGCCGAAGGTACCCGCCAGCAGATCATCACTGCCGACCACAACCAGCACAAAGAGCAGATCATCCAGTGGCTGCTGGAAAACGAGACCTACGACAAAGCGATCATCTTCACCAACACCCGGGTGATGGCTGACCGCATCTACGGTCATCTGGTGGCCAAGGACTACAAAGCGTTCGTCCTGCACGGTGACAAGGATCAGAAAGACCGCAAGCTGGCCATCGAGCGCCTGAAACAGGGCGGCGCCAAGATTCTGGTTGCCACCGACGTCGCCGCGCGCGGCCTGGACGTCGACGGCCTGGATCTGGTGATCAACTTCGATATGCCGCGCAGCGGCGACGAGTACGTACACCGTATTGGCCGTACCGGCCGTGCCGGTAACGAAGGCCTGGCGGTGTCGCTGATCTGCCACGGCGACTGGAACCTGATGTCGAGCATCGAGCGCTACCTGAAGCAGAGCTTCGAGCGCCGGGTGATCAAGGAAGTCAAAGGCACCTATACCGGGCCGAAGAAGGTCAAGGCCTCGGGCAAGGCTGCCGGTGTGAAGAAGAAAAAGGCTGACAAGAAAGGCGACAAGAAGGTCGTTGCCAAGCGCAAGCCGACCGCCAAGCCGAAGCCTAATGCCCCACTGGCCAGCGCCGATGGCCTGGCACCGCTCAAGCGCCGCAAGCCGGCGCCGGCTGCGGAGTAAGCGCCGGCCTCATCGCCGGCAAGGCCGGCTCCCACAGGTTTTCTACAGACCTTGTGGGAGCTGGCTTGCCAGCGATAGCTTCACCCCGATTTCAGGTCTTTTTCTCCGCTGCCTTCAGCTCCTGCAACCGCTTGTCGATCAGCTGGCACTTGTCCGGCAAGTCCTTGCTGGCACTCTCAAGCTTCATGCCTTGCAACTCATCGTTGATCTCCTTGGCCTTCTGCGGATTCTGCTCGGTAAGCTTGCTCACTTCCTTGGCCAGTTCTTCGCGTTTCTCCGTCGCTTCTTCCAGCGTGCAGGCCCAGCTGGGCAAGGCCAGCAACAGGCTGGCGGCGGCGGCAATGTTCATCAGGGTCTTCATGGGCAGGCTCCTGTGCAATCAGGGTGAAGTCTTGCGGTTGAGCCTGGCCGGGCCGCGAAAGTTCAGTCGAACCGCAGCCTCGCGCACCGGTCACAATCTTACCGACCCCTGATTGAGGCTATGCCGATGACCACCTACGACTGGGACCTGATCGAACGCCTGTTGCATGAAGCGCAGAACAGCGCCGGACACAGTTTCACCCCCAGACCCTATGCCGAGCAGCATGCTGCCCAGCTTGCGGCTGAAGGTGCGGCACCTGGCGATCTCGATCATCTGAAAACGCTGGCCTGTGAGTACGAAAAGTTACTGTTCGAGCGCGGTTACTTTGCTTCACGCCCGGAAGATGAGGGCGGCAACGGTGAGAATTTTGTCCTCACCGAGCGTGGCTCGCGGCTGCTGAGCCTGCTGGACAGCAGCATTCCGGGCAACGATCACCCGCGTCAGGTACTGGATGAGCAGGACGACCCGCTGGACGAGGCTACCTTCGATCAGGTGGCTTCCAAGGCACAGATTGCCTGACGCAGGCAACACAAGGCTGGCATTGAGCGCCTGCCGCCGCTGATAATCGGCACTGGATCCACTTCTGCCGAGAACCTGCCATGTCGTTGCCTGATACCGGGAGCGCCCGATGAGCGCCACCCGCCGCAATACCGATGCCTTCGCCCTGCAAGTGATGCTGGTGCTGTGCCTGATCTGGGGCATCCAGCAGGTGATGATCAAGTGGGCCGCGCCGGATATCGCGCCGGTGATGCAGCAGGCCATGCGTTCAGGCATGGCGGCGGTTCTGGTCGGGCTGCTGATGTGTTTTCGCGGCGGTTGGGATCAGGTGGCCAGCACCTGGCGCGGAGGCCTGCTGGCCGGCGCGCTGTTCGGCCTGGAGTTTCTGTTCATTGCCGAAGGCCTGAAGCTGACCTCGGCCGCGCACATGTCGGTATTCCTCTACACGGCACCGGTGTTCACGGCCCTGGGCCTGCACTTCATGCTGCCAAGCGAGCGGCTCAGGCCTCTGCAATGGCTGGGTATCCTGCTGGCGTTCTGCGGCATTGCCTTTGCCTTTGCCGGCGGCGTTTCGTTGGAGCAACTGGACGGGCGCATGCTGCTGGGCGATGCCTTTGGCGTATTGGCGGGCCTGGCCTGGGGGGCGACGACGGTAGTGGTGCGTGCTTCGCGGTTGTCTGAGGCACCGGCAACCTTGACATTGTTCTACCAACTGGCGGTCGGTTTCGTCGGCTTGCTGTTGATTGCCGTTGCCAGTGGCCAGGTCACCCACGTGCAGTTCACCCCGCTGGCGATCGGCAGCCTGCTGTTCCAGGGCCTGATCGTGTCGTTCTTCAGCTACCTGACCTGGTTCTGGCTGCTGCGTCGCTACCTGGCCTCGAACCTTGCAGTGTTCTCCTTTATCACGCCCTTGTTCGGGGTGACCTTCGGCGTACTGCTGCTCGGCGAGCCGTTGAGCCTGAACTTCGTACTCGGGGCCGTCATGGTGCTGCTTGGGGTAACGCTGGTCAGCGCTGAGCAGTGGGTGCGCCGGCGCTTGCGCAGCCTGCTCGGCTAGTCGACCACACGCATGCAGAACGGGCGCATTTTCGGCGACACTTGGTCTGTGTTGTGCGCGCGACTACGGCCTATTTCCGTAAAAAAGGCTAAAAGCGGGCTCGACAGCCTGCCGGGCAGGGAGCGGGTGGCGGTGCATCGCCTGCAGGCGCCGTTCGATCAGGCCACCACCTGGCTGATGTGGCGCAAGGGCATGCGCGGGGCAAACTTGAGCGCCTGGATCGATTTGCAACAAGGGGAAACAGTTGCACAGGCGACGGAACTGGCGGTCAGTGCTTGATCAAGATCAAACTTGGCTTTGGTCGTATGTTTTCGACATGCGCAATGTAAGACATCGGGCTATGATCTGTATGAAGCATCGCAGGATTTATTCGCCGTGCAGGCTGACCCGTAAGGGGGAGTTATGAGAAACCATCTGTTCAACTGGCTCCACGACCTGGCCGTTGCCCTGGGCCTGATCCCGCCACCGCTGCAGCCGGTGCCGATCCCTACCGACGAAGAACAGCGCAAGCGCCAGCAACGTCGCTAAAACACATTGGCCGCCGCATCATTGCTGATGCGACGGCCGTGGTGCACCTGCCTGTCAGGCCAGGTTGACGGCGCCTACCGGGCGGCGCGACATCAGGCTGATTACCACAAAGCTCACCAGGCCGATCGCCAGGCTGTAGTAGATCGGCGTGTTGGCATCCATCCCATCCTTGATCATGAACGCCAGGGCAGTGACAAAGCCCAGGGTCATGCTGGTGATCGCCGCCGCAGTGGTGGCGCGTTTCCAGTAGATGGCGCCGATCAGCGGAATCAACATGCCGCCCACCAGCAGGTTGTAAGCCAGGGTCAGGGCGCTGATGACATCGGTTACCACCAGGGCGATGCCCAGTACGGCAATGCCGGTCAGCAGGGTGAACAGGCGGTTGATGCCCAGGCTCGACTGCTTGCCGCCGCGCAGTTTCGGCAGCAGGTCTTCGGTCAGAACGGTGGAAGCTGCCAGCAGGCCGGCACTGGCGGTCGACATCATCGCGGCCAGCGCAGCGGCAATCACCAGGCCGCGGATGCCATCAGGCAGGGCGGATTTGACGATCGCGGCAAAGGCGTTGTTGGCGTTGTCCAGGTCCGGCAGGAGGACATGCGCGGCCATGCCGATCAGCGCGCACACCAGGCCGTAGATCACGCAGTAGACACCTGCGGTGGTGCCAGCGTACTTGGCGACCTTCTCGTCACGGGCGGTGAACACCCGTTGCCAGATGTCCTGGCCGATCAGGATGCCGAAGAAGTAGATCAGGAAGTAGGTGATGATGGTGTCCCAGCCGATGGTGGTCAGGCTGAAGTTGCTCGCTGGCAGCTTGGCCACCAGTTGATCCCAGCCACCGACCTTGTACAGGCAGATGGGCAGCAGGACGAACATCAGGCCGACGGTCTTGATCACGAACTGGACGATGTCGGTCAGGGTCAGCGACCACATGCCGCCGATGGTCGAATAGACCACTACCACGCCACCACCGAGCAGGATCGCGCCCCAGAACGGCAGGTCGAACAGCACTTGCAGGACGGTGCCGATAGCCAGGGTCGAAGTCACCGCGATCATCAGCGCGTAGGCAAGCATGATCACTGCACTGGCCTGGCGGGCCATGGGGTTGTAGCGTTTTTCCAGCACCTGGGTGACGGTGAAAATCTTCAGGCGCAGCAGCGGCTTGGCCAGGAACAGGTTCAGGGCGATGATGCCCAGGCCCAGTGCCGCGCACAGCCAGAAACCGGAAATCCCGTGGACATAGCCCAGGCGAACGGTGCCGACGGTAGACGCGCCGCCCAGTACCGTGGCGGCCATGGTGCCCATGTACAGGCTTGGGCCGAGGTTGCGCCCGGCTACCAGGTAATCTTCATGGGTTTTTGCCCGGCGCATGCCGAACCAGCCGAGCGCGAGCATGCCGGCCGCATAGATCAGAACAACGAATATGTCCAAGGCCATGGGTGTCTCCAATTATCTTTATTATGGTGAGATCGACCCCGGCGCCAGGCAAGCCTGACGCCAGGTCATTCGTCTACTCAGTGGGCCGTCGTTGCGGCCCGACTGTCATGGCTCCTGCCCTGTTGCAACTCCTGGTGTACAACCGTTAGCGGCGAACCACGCCCGGCAGTGCACAGAGCATTTCGTACAGCAGGTTGGCACCCAGCAGCGAGGTGTTGCCGGTGGTGTCGTAAGGTGGCGAGACTTCCACCAGGTCGCAGCCGATCAGGTCCAGGCCCTGGCACCCGCGGATGATTTCCATCGCCTGGATGGTGGTCAGGCCGCCGATTTCCGGGGTGCCGGTGCCGGGTGCCCAGGCCGGGTCGATACCGTCGATGTCGAAGCTCAGGTACACCGGGCCGCCGCCGACTTTCTCGCGCACTTCTGCCATCAACGGCTCCAGCGATTTGTGCCAGCACTCTTCGGCCTGGACCACACGAAAGCCCTGCTTGCGGCTCCAGTTGAAGTCTTCAGCGGTGTAGCCCTGGGCGCGCAGGCCGATCTGCACCACACGGTCGCAATCCAGCAGGCCTTCTTCGACGGCGCGGCGGAAGGTGGTGCCGTGGGCGATCTTCTCGCCGAACATGTGATCGTTGACGTCGGCGTGGGCATCGATGTGCACCAGCCCGACCTTGCCGTGCTTCTTGTGGATCGCCCGCAGGATCGGCAGGGTGATGGTGTGGTCACCACCCATGGTCATGGGGATGACATTGTGTTCGAGGATCTCGTCGTAGGCTTCTTCAATGATCCGCACGGCGTCGAGCAGGTTGAAGGTGTTGATCGCCACGTCGCCGATATCGGCAATCGACAACGAATCGAAGGGCGCAGCGCCAGTGGCCATGTTGTACGGGCGGATCATCACCGATTCAGCGCGGATCTGCCGTGGGCCGAAGCGGGTGCCGGAGCGCAGCGAAGTACCGATGTCCAGGGGAATACCGATGAACGCGGCATCCAGGCCTTCGGCGCTAGGCAGGTGAGGGAGACGGAGCATGGTGGCGATGCCGCCGAAGCGCGGCATTTCGTTGCCGCCCAGTGGTTGGTGCAGAATCTTGTCCACGGTCGGGCCTCATCGATTCGATTGTTGTAGTTGTTGGAACCTGTCTGGCTGGCCCGGGACAAACCCTGAAATGCCGGCAAGCAGGTGCATTGCGGCAGAGTCTGCAAAAGGTAGTGGGTGAAAAGAATCGCTACAGGCAAATACTTAGTTCAGGTTTTTCTGAACTAATGCCGGGGATGGCGTTAGAATCCGGCCACCTGTTGCCCTGCGGACCGCGATCAAATGGCCTCTGCCTTGCCTGACCTGAAACTCCTGCGCATCTTCGTCAGCGTCGTGCGTCATCAGGGGTTTGCCAATGCCCAGCGCGAGCTGAACCTGTCGACCTCGGCCATCAGTACCTACATGAGCCAGCTGGAGGCGGCGCTGGGCATCGTCCTCTGCCATCGCGGCCGCGGCGGCTTCAGCCTGACCAGCAAGGGCGAACTGTTCCATCAGGAGACCTTGCGCCTGCTGGCGGAAATGGACGGCTTCGAGCAATACGCGGCGGCGCTCAAGGGCGAATTGCGCGGCACCCTCAACCTGGGGGTGATCGACTCCACCGTGGGTGATCGGGCCCTACCCCTGGCCGAGGCGATCGGTGCCTACAGCCAGGAACACCCGGCAGTGCATTTGCACTTGTCGGTATCCAGCCCCTACGAGCTGCAGCTGGGGGTGCAGGACAACCGTCTGGACCTGGCCATCGGTGCCTTTTCCACACGTATGAGCGGGCTGGTGTACCAGCCGTTGTACCGTGAACAGCATTGGCTTTACTGCAGCAACCGCCACCCGCTGTTCAACGAGCGGCGCATTCCCGAGCAGGTGATTACCCAGCAGCGCATGGTCGGTCGTGGCTACTGGAGCCAGGCGGAGCTTGCCCGCCACGGCTTCAAGCACAGCGCGGCGACAGTGGAAAGCATGGAGGCGCAACTGATCCTGGTGTTGTCGGGCGCCTACATTGGCTACCTGCCGGAACACTATGCCCAGGCTTGGGTCGACAAGGGGGATTTACGGGTGCTATCGCCGGCGACCTTCGGCTATCAGGCGCCGTTTTCCATGATAATTCGCCGTGGCCGCAGCCGCGAACCCTTGATCCAGACCTTCCGCGACTTGCTCAAGGCGCAACTCACTCCTGCCTAAACGAAACGGCCACTGAAAAATTTAGTCGCGGCTGCAAAAAATCCTGAAAATATCGGCCGCAACCCCGTAATCGCTCTGCTAAACCTGTATTGGCTTGATGAAATTTCCCATCATTTCCTAAGCAGGGATCGCCCAGATGCGCATGAATTTGCCCGTCACTGAGCATGAAAGAGTCTTTCCGAGCGAACAGCGGCTGATTTCCACGACAGACCTCAACAGCCGCATCACCTATTGCAACGACGCCTTTGTCGCCATCAGCGGTTTTACCTACGAAGAATTGCTCGGTCAGCCACACAATCTGGTGCGTCATCCGGACATGCCTCCCTCAGTGTTCGGTCATATGTGGGAAACCATCAAACAGGGCAAACCCTGGATGGGCGTGGTGAAAAATCGTTCAAAGAATGGCGATTTCTATTGGGTCAGCGCCTACGTCACGGCGATTTACGAGAACGGCCGGATCAGCGGCTATGAGTCAGTGCGTTCGGTTCCGACCCGCGAGCAGATCCGCCGGGCCACGGCCCTGTATGCACGACTGCGCCAGGGTCGTGGCCCGGTTCCGCTGGCGGCGCGGCTGGGGGCCGCCCTGGAACAGGGCTGGCCGCTGGTGGGCGCCGCTGTTCTTTCTGCTATCAGTTACCTATGGCTGCCGCAATACGCTGCCCTGGGCGTATTGATGGCCAGTTTGCTCAGCGCCTGGTACCTGATCGAAGCGCGGCACAACCGGGTGATCCGTCGTACCCTGGACGAACACCCGAAAGCCTTCACCAGCCCCTTGGTGGCCCTGACCTATAGCGACAACAGCGGCCTGCAGGGCCAGCTGGACCTGGCAATCCTCAGTGAAGAAGCGCGCCTGCAAACCGCGCTGACCCGCCTGGTGGATGCCGGCGTGAGCGTGAAGGCGCGTGCCGCGCAGTCTTCCGACTTGTCGGGCGCCCAGGCGCAGTTGCTCGATCGCCAGCGCAGCGAAACCGACCAGTCGGCCACGGCCATTGCGCAAATGGCAGCGACCATCCAGGAAGTTACCCACAACGTGCAGAGCACCGCCACGGCGGCTTCCGACGCTGATCATCTGGCCCAGCAGGGCAGCGACCTGGCGCAGCAAAGCCTGCGCGCCATGGGCAGCATGGCCGAGGCGGTCAGCGACATCGGCCAGGCGGTCAATGCCCTGGCGGACCAGACCCAGTCGATCGGCAGCGTGGTCGATGTCATCACCTCGATTGCCGAGCAGACCAACTTGCTCGCGCTCAATGCGGCGATTGAAGCGGCGCGGGCCGGTGAGCAGGGTCGGGGCTTTGCCGTGGTCGCCGATGAGGTGCGCTCGCTGGCCCAGCGTACCCGCACTTCGACCGAGGAGATCCACCAGATCATCGCCTCGTTGCGCGCCGGAGCCGAGCGGGCGGTGTCCAGTGCCAGCAAGGGCGAGCAAATCTCTCGCGACAGTGTGCACAGCGTCGAGGCGGTGCAGTCGGCGTTGGTGGGGATTACCCAGGCGGTCAGCCGCATCACCGGCATGAGCCAGCAAATGGCGACCGCCTCGGAACAGCAGAGCCATGTTGCCGAGGACATCAACCAGCAGATCACCCGCATTGCCCAGCTCTGCGATCACAGCGCCGGGCAGGCCAAGCAGGGCGCGGAGATCAGCCAGGACCTCGAACGCATGGCCGACTATCTGTACGGTCTGGCAGAGCGCTTCAACCGCTGAAGCTTTATCGTCTCTCCCACAGGGAAGTGGGCTTTTTTCGGGACTGCTGTGGCACACTTTGCCCGCTCAGGAGAACCCGATGTCCAGAATCCACTGCGAGCGCTGTTTGCGCCCACAAGCTCATTGCCTTTGCCCGTTGATCCCGTCGCTCGACAGCCGCACCCGTGTGCTGTTGCTGCAGCACCCCAGTGAAGTGCGCCATGCCCTCAATACCGCGAAGCTGGCAGCGCTTGGCTTGCGCAATGCGCAGTTGCAGGTGGGGGAAGTGTTCGAGGATCTGGCTGAGCTGCTTGAGGCGCCGGGGTATCGCAGCGCCTTGCTGTTTCCGGGGGATGAGGCGCAGCCCTTGGTCGCTTATGGTGATGACCAGGATGATCGACCGTGGCAGCTGGTGGTGCCTGATGGTACCTGGCGTAAAGCGAGCAAATTGCTGCATTTGAATCCGTTGCTGGGCGCATTGCCGCGGGTGACCCTGGCCCAGGTCCAGCCTTCGCGCTATCGCCTGCGCAAGGCGCCGCAGCCGGGCGCGTTGTCGACCCTGGAGGCGGTGGTGCAGGCGTTGAACGTGCTGGAGGCGCCGCAGAACTTTGATGCGCTGTTAAAGCCGTTCGAGGCACTGATCGAGGGGCAGATCGCGGCGATGGGGCGCGAGACGTACGAGCGTAATCATCTACGTTGAGCCACTGCGAGCGCTTCGCGCTCGATCGCTGGCAAGGCCAGCTCCCACATTGGATCTGCAGGCGGCAATTCTGTGGGAGCAACTGTCTTGATCAGGCTGTTTGCACTCGCCAAGGGGTATTGTCC
>NZ_JBGOGX010000022.1:0-86573 GCF_054788455.1 Pseudomonas sp. ZL2
GCCTCTGCTTACAGCTTTCCGAAGACCTTGAACACGCCAATGATTGCTGGGCCGATAGCCACCAGGAAAAAGCTCGGCCACAGGCAGAAAATCAGTGGGAACATCAGTTTTGTGCCGATCTTAGCCGCTTTCTCTTCCGCCAACTGGGTGCGCCGGTCGCGAAACTCTTCAGCGTAGATACGCAAGGTGGCCCCGACACTGGTACCAAAGCGGATGCTCTGCGCGAGCAAGCTGACCAGCCCGCGAATGTCTTCCAGGCCGGTACGTTCGGCCAGGCGCTTGAGCGCTTCGGTACTGGGGATCCCCGCGCGGATCTCGGAATTGACCAGCGCCAGCTCCACGGCCAGATCGGGTTGGCTGACCGCCATTTCCTCGGATACCCGCTCGATCGCCTGGGGCAAGGCCAGGCCCGACTCGACACACACCACCATCAGGTCCAGGGCATCCGGGAAGGCGACGAGCAATCGGGTCATCCGTGCCTGTTTGCGCGCGTTGACGTAAATGGACGGCAACAGCCACGCCACACCCAGCGCCGTGATCAGCACGACGATGCCCACGGTCAGCGACAGTTTTGGAATCAGCGGCAATGCCAGCACCGTAAGGCCCACCATGGCCAATGGCAACAACAGGCGAATCGCCCAGTACATCTGCACCGCTGCGTGCGAACGATAGCCGGCATGGGTCAGCAGCGTTCGGGTTGCCGAGGGCTGGCCCTCCTCTACCGAAGAAAAGCGCTGGCCGACTTGCTCCAGCAACAGCTGCAGGTTGCTGGGCGCGCTTTGCCCGTAGCTCTCCCCGCCATGACCGCGTTTAATCAGCAAAAGACGGCGCTGTACCGGGTCTTGCAACCCCTGCACCAGCAACACCAGCGTTGCCACCGCGAGCACTACGCTCAAACCGATGGCCCCCGCGAACAACAGGCGCGCCAGTTGCTCGTCGCCCACCGCACTGTTGATCAGACTCAGCAGATAGTTCATGACCCCCTCCTCGACACCTGGCGATGTTCAAACCTGGATGCGGATGATTTTGCGGATCCAGAAAATCCCGATCAGCATCGCCACAAATGCCCCGATCACCATTTTCTGGCCCAGGGGTTCGTTGAGCAGCATGGGCAGGTACGTCGGGCTGGACAGTACAATCGCCGCAGACAATACAAAAGGCACGGAGACCAGTATCCAACCCGACATGCGCCCTTCGGCCGACAATGTCTTGATCTTGCGTTGAAAACGAAAGCGCCCACGAATCAGGCTGCTCAACCGTTCCAGTACTTCCGTCAGGTTGCCGCCGGTTTCGCGGTGGATCAGCACCGTGGTCACCAGCATCATCACGGTCATGCTCGGCATGCGTTCGAGCAGGCCGAGCATGGCCCGACGCACATCGTTGCCGTAGTTGATATCGGCGAAGGTCAGGCCGAACTCATGGGCGACCGGCCCCTTGTGCTCCTCGGCCACCAACTGCAGGGTTTCGTTGAACGGATGACCGGCACGCAACGCCCGGCACATCGCGTCCAGTGCATCGGGCAGGCCTTCCTCGAACTGGGCGAAGCGCTTGCCACGGTCGCGGGATATCTTCAGCACCGGCAGCCAGAACGCCAGCATGGCCGCAGGGACAGCCAGCCACCAGAGTTGGCTGAACAGCCAAGCCAAGATCCCGCTTGCCAGCGCCAGGACCAACCCAAGCAACAGTACCCGGTAGGCGCGATAGTCATGCCCGGCTTGCTCGATCATCTGTGCCAGCGACTCCATCGCCGGCAACTGCTCCAGACGGGCTTCCAACGGTGACAAGCGGCGCAGGTATTTCTGGCGCAGCACCGACTGCATGTTCACCTGGTTGTTGGCGGTTTCCAGCAGGTTCAGGCGGCTGCGGATACGCTTGCGTACCTTGCTGGCCTCACCAAACACCGGAACCGCCAGGCCCTGACTGAGCAGGAACATGGCGGTGAACACCATGCCGAGGAACGCCAGAATAAATTCACTGGGAATTTGGCTCATGTTTATCCCTCCATCCAGTCAGGCCGAAACAGGCTCAGCGGCAGTTCGATACCGCGCCTGGCGAGCACATCGCGAAACGCCGGCACCATGCCGGTGGGGCGAAATTCACCGAGGACTTCACCGTGCTCACCAATACCGTTGCGCACGAAGGCGAAAATCTCGGTCATGGTGATGATTTCTCCCTCCATGCCGTTGATCTCCTGGACGCTGACCAGGCGCCGTGTGCCATCCTCCTGACGCTCCAGCTGGATGACGACGCTGAGGGCCGAAGCTATCTGCTGACGCATGGCCTTGATCGGAAAGGTCGCACCGGTCATCGAGACCATGTTCTCGATCCGGCCCAGGGCGTCGCGCGCGGTGTTGGCATGAATGGTGGTGAGCGAACCGTCGTGTCCGGTGTTCATCGCCGTCAACATATCCAGCGCTTCGGCGCCACGCACCTCGCCGATCACGATGCGGTCAGGGCGCATACGCAGGCTGTTACGCACCAGTTCGCGCTGGCTCACCTCGCCCCTGCCCTCGATATTCGCGGGACGGGTTTCAAGGCGTACCACATGGGGCTGTTGCAATTGCAACTCGGCCGAGTCTTCGATGGTAACGATCCGCTCGTTGTGCGGGATGAAGCTGGACAGCACGTTGAGCATGGTGGTCTTGCCACTGCCGGTACCGCCCGAGATCAGCACATTCATGCGGCCACGAACGATTGCCTTGAGCATCAGGGCAATGGAGGGCGTCAGAGTGCCCATTTTCACCAGGCTCTCAGTGTTGAGCAGGTCCACGGCAAAGCGCCGGATCGACATGCTCGGCCCGTCGATGGCCAGGGGCGGGATAATGGCGTTGACCCGGGAACCGTCCTTCAGCCGGGCGTCCACCAGCGGTGACGACTCATCAATGCGCCGGCCCAGGCTGGAGACGATACGGTCGATGATGTTCAGCAGGTGGTGATTGTCGCGAAAATGCACATCGGTTCTCTGCAACTTGCCAAACCGCTCGACATACACCGAGTCAAACCCGTTGACCAGGATGTCGGACACGCTGTGGTCGGCCAACAGCGGTTCCAGGGGGCCAAGGCCAAGCACTTCGTCGGTGATCTGCTTGATGATCATTTGACGGCTGCTGGCACTGACCGGCGCCGAGTGCTCGTCGAGCAGGCGCTGACAGATCTCGCGGATCTGCCGCGTCGCTTCAGCAGGCTCCAGGGAATCGAGCAATGACAGGTCCATGACCTTGAGCAGTAATTGGTAGATCTTCTCCCGCCACTCGGTCTCCACCTGATTGAGCTTGGTCCGGGTTTCGTAGAGCACGTCCGGTATGGCGGCCTCCCAGGCCATGAGCACACTGGCGCAGTTTTCACTGCCGGTCTGTACATCCTGAGCGTCTGCCGGAGCATTTTTGCCGGCATGCTGACGCAGGCGATTACGAAAGTCGCTGAGCATGGCTTACCCTCCGAACAAACGGCTAAAGGTACGTTTAAACAGCCCCCGCTCGCTGGCCACCACCCCGATCAGGTTCTGGTTCAGCTCACGCAAGGCTAAAGTCACGGCTGCACGCGGCGCATGGACCTCCAGCGGTACACCGCTGTTCTGGCTTTCACTGACCACCGAATAGTCGTTGGGGAGCTTCTGCACGTCGGTGCAGCGCAGGGCCTCGGTAATGTCCTTGAGGCTGACCGGCGAGGTTTTGTTGTAGCGATTGACCACCACCTGCAAGCGATTGCCCTGCACACCCAAGTCGTCGCGCAGGATGCGTGTCAGGCGCGTGCCGTCTTTCAGGTGGCTGAGACTCTGTTGCATCACGATGTAGATCCGGTCCGCCTGCTCCAGCGTGACGCCTGTGAGGTGGTCGATTTGCCGCGGCAAATCCACCACCACCCAGTCATAGGTACTGCGCGCCAGCCGCAACAGGCTTTCCAGTTGCTCCAGGCGCACATCCTGCGACAGGCACAGTTCACCCGTACGGCCACTGAGGACATGCAGGGTCGGGCTGAAGTGGCTGCAGAAACCGCGCAAGGCGATGCTGTCCAGCTCGTCGACCTGTTTCAACACTTCCATGTGGCTGTGTGTCGGCAGTACATCCAGGCAGTGGGCCACCGTGCCGAACTGCAGGTCCAGGTCCAGCAGCAGGGTTCTGCCACCGCGGATGCTCAGCTGATGAGCCAGATTACAAGCCAGCATGGTGGCGCCCGATCCGCCCTTGGCATTCATCACCGCCACCAGCTTGCCGCCTGTGCCCTGTTCGGCATGGACCTCCAGCAACATGCGGTTGATTGCCGCCTGCAGGTCGTCAGCCGCCACTGGCTCGGGCAAGAAATCCCGGGCGCCGGCCTGCATCGCCATGCGCATGCCTTCACGTTCATCCAGCGGGCCGCAGACCAACAGTGGCGGTCGCTCTTTGAGCGGATGCTGCAGCAGGGCCGCCAGCTCCTCACGCCACAAGTGGCTGACCCGCAACAGCAACAGATCAGGCATCTGTTCCAGCCCATACAGCGGGTCGGTGTGACCGTTGCTGACCAGGCGCGTGTTGACGTTCAGGTTGGGCAGGCACTGGCTCAACGTTTTCAGATGGTTCAACGCAGTCACGTCACGTCCACTGATCAATAGGCGCATGCCTGTTTTTTCAGTCACGCTGGCGACGGGAGCTTCTTTGGTATTTAGCATGGCGTAATCTCCGGGGTGACTCCCGCCTCGGGTTGCCGACCAAGGCTTTCACGCGGCACGGTCGACCTGTACACCGGCAGGGTGAACCCCCCACCGAACCCGGGGATCAACAGCTTGAAGGTGAAGTTGCTCAGCTGTAACTGGATGTAGCGAATGGCTCGAAAGCCGCTGGCGCCGCTGAGATCGCCGGGGCTGGCGACCACCGCACCGTCCTCGTCCAGGTAGACCAGGTTCAGGTTGGCCGTGGCCAGGTTGCCGATCAGACTGCTCGTGCCACTGTTACCGGCCGCATTGAAAATGGCCCGACGCAAAATGACCGGATCGTGGATATCGCACACCGCCGCCAGGCGGGCACCGCGGCGTACGCTTTCATTCAGCGCGTTGACGGTGAAGTACAGCCGACCCATTTCCAGTACGCCGAACAGCAAGGTGAAAAACACCAGGCTGGTAATCGCGAACTCAACGACATACACACCGCGCATACGCTTGAGATTCATCATAAGGCCCTCATCACCACGGTAGAGGTCAACGTCAGGCCAAGCGGTTCGCTCTGGCCATAGAACGCAGGGATTGCGCTACCGATCACCGGCAAGAAGGTGTAGTTGATACTGACCTGGATGTGATCAGTGCCCACCGCCGTCACCGAGACATTTCCGGTGGTCAGCCCCGGTACCACCGCCGGGTAGCCGTTGGGGTTGGCCGGCACGCCGTACACCGCGACGCTCCGGGCCTGGGCGCGAAGCGCGTCGCTCACTTCGACCTTGCCCAAGGTTGCATTCCAGGCCTGGCCGGCGACAAAACGTCCGGCATCACGACTGGCTTGCATCAGGCTGTTGTACTGGAACAACATGCGCCCGAACTCACCGAAGGCGAACAGCATCAGCAACAGCAGCGGCAGCGTAATCACCATTTCCACCATCGCCAGCCCACGCTGGGCCTTCGGCGGCTTGCGTCCACGGTGTCCCATAAGGCCTCCTAAGAGTCGGTACTCGGTGTCTGGCTGTTATCGATATAGGTTTTGTACAACTGAATGATCTGCGGGCCGGCGTCGTTGACAGGATTGGGGCCGGGCACATTGTCGCCCTCGCACTGTTTGACGAACTGGCCGAATATCTGCGCCGAGTTGCCCTGTTGATTGGCCGGTTGCATCACGTAATAGCAGCCGAAACTCAACACCGGAATCGACGACGCCCCGTCGTTCTTGCCAGAGCAATTACCGATCACCACTTTCAGAATCCGCCGCTCGAACGCGCCGTTGCCGAGGCAGCCGCCGCCTGTGCCGGCAACACAAGCGGCAGAGGCCCGTACCCAGTCGTTGTAGTCGTACAGGGCCTCACCACTGGCCGTGACCAGGTTGCCATTGGTGGAGGTGATGGTCTGATTGTTGTACTGGATCTGTTCCGGTGTACCGGTGTACGTCAACGACTTGTCGTTGGCCGTAATCACCAGGTCCGGCGGATAGTCCGCAGCGCTGAGGCCACCTGAATATTGGTTGAAGCGCGTATTCAGGCCTTGCGAGGCAGGCCCGACGGTGTTGCCCGGTTTGGTCAGGACGTTGTCGCCGACGCTATTGCACTGATTGATGCCGCCCGCCAGGCCTTGCCTCACGGTGTTGCCACCCGAGCCGAAGTCGAGCAGCTGAAAATTGCCGGGGCCGATTGCCGAGCTGTTGTTCGCCGCCGTTTTCAACACTTGCAAATCACCGTACTTGAACCCCCAGAACATCCCGGCAGCGGGGTCGTTCTTGCTCGGGTCGCCACACACCATCAGCGGCGTGATATTACAAGGGCTGGCAGGGCTGGGGCCGGCGGTGGCCACCGCGGCCACGGCCTTGTTCGGGGCAACGCCGTCGCCGATTGCCTTCAGCATGCCCCAGAAAAAACCGCTCAGCGGGTAACTGGCGACCGATACCCGTACATAGCTCGCATTGGCCGGGCCCGGAAAGGAAAAAGGCCCATAGACACTGGCAGACAGCTCCACCGTGGCGAAGCCGGAAGCATTATTACCAACCGCGTTGGCCAGTTCCTTGTTGCCACTGGCATTGGCATTAAGTGTCAGTGTGTCCAGGGCAGCGGCTTGCGTGAGGCTGGCGGCGCCGGTCGCACCGTGCACCTCGCTGAGCGTCTTGGCCCCGCTCAGGGCTGCGGCATCGACAGCATTTTGCAGCCGGGCCTTGTTTACCAGCATATGGCCGCCGTCCAGCGCCAGAGCCCCCATCAACAAGATGGCGGCCATGGCGATCACCGCCAGCACAATAATCGTTCCGCGCTGTTGCCCTGGAAACGCACGGAGTGGTTGGTGGATACGTGCTCTCATCATCAAGCCCTCCAGAGTTCTGCCGACCTTGATCTGCAGGGTGCCGTCGCCCACCACCGCCAAGCGACGACGCTACCTGGCGGGCGATGCCTTCAACGGTTGCGCCTGTCAGCTACAGGGTGTTCACACGTTTGACTTCGATACCGCGGATCAGCGTGATGCCACTTACGCCAGGTTCGCTCTTGCGCTGGACGATCTGCTTGACCGGTGGCACTGGCGCAACCTGGGCCAGTTCCACTGGCTTGGCGACCGCGGGCAGTTTGTTGTTGTCCAGTGGATTGCGCAGGGCCAGTTGCAGCTTCCCGTCCGTCATGCCCTTGACCAGCAGTTCTGCCTGATCGGGGGTCATTTCCAGGGTGACTGCACGTACCACCACCGGCTGGGTCTTGTCGGTACTGGCGGTCTGGTCCACGGCCAGTACCCGCAAGTCCTCCAGAATGGTGCGGGACTCGGCGTTGCCGGTGTTACCTGTCTGCTTGGTCGCCAGGACATCGACCCGATTACCCGGCAAGAGGAACCCACCCACCCCCACCACATCATCCACGCGTACCGAAATCGCACGCTTGGTGGGTTCGATCAGCGAGGCCAGCGTGCTCCCGCCCAGGTGCGCGGCCAGACGCGCACCGCGCACGATATCGCCGTTCAACATGGAGAACGTGGCGATTTTGCCGACGACCTTGTCGATGGCGTCAAAGGCATCGTCGGGTACCGTGTCCTTGGGCATGCGCACCAGTGTCACCTGCTGCGCCTCGACCATTTGCCCGAAAGCGATTTCCACGGTGGCCACCACCACGTTCTGCTGATTATCGTCGGGGCTGGCGTTGAGTCGGGCACTGAGCCAGGTGTTGGCCATCCACGCGGCGCCCAACCCCAGGATCACGGACAAGGCAATCAAGATGAAAGTACGAGAACTCATGGCGGTGTCTCCTTATCTATCCAAGGAAGTCGAGCTGTACGAAATAGTTGTGCCATGCCCACTCCAGTTCCTGCGCCGATAACGGCCCGCTGCCGCCCAGGTAACGCTGGCGGTCGATGGCCATGTTCAACAGGTCACGTGGGTGGCAAGGCACCAGCGGCATGTTTTCAACGCCGTAGAGCTCCTGCAGCACGTAATGCAGTAGCTGCGGATCGTAAGAAACACCCAGTCGCTCACTCTCCTGGCGCCAGATGCGTTCGTATTCTTCGGGTTTCAGGTAACCGAACTGCAGCTTGTAGCCAATGCGCCGTAAAAACGCTTCGTCGGCCAGCTCCAGCGGATTGAGGTTGGTGGAAAACACCAGGATCAGGTCGAATGGCAGTTCACAGTGCCGCCCACCGCCGAGGTTGAGGAAGTCGCGTTTCTCCTCCATCGGCACGATCCAGCGGTTGAACAGCTCGGCCGGCGACATGCGTTGACGCCCCATGTCATCGATGACAAACAGGCCATTGCTGGCTTTGAGCTGCAAGGGTGCCTGGTACTGACGCGTGGAAGGGTCGTAGCGCACATCCAGCTGGTCCATGCTCAACTCGCCGCCGGTAATGATGACCGGGCGTTCACAGCGCAGTAGCCGGCGATCGACCCCTTCATCGAGCAGCAGATTGTTCTGCAGTTCATCGTCGCCACCCAGGCGCCGGTGTACCTGCGGATCGTAAATCTCGATCACCGAATCGTTGATCGCAATGGCATGTGGTACCCAGATGGCTTCATCAAACAGGCGAATCAGGCGGCTGCTGACATAGGTTTTGCCAGTGCCCGCCGGCCCGTAAATCATGATTGCGCGGCCAGAATTGAGCGCCACCCCCAGTTGGTCGAGCATGCTTTGTGCCAGGACCACCCCGCCAAAGGCCTGTTGCATGTCTTGGGCGTTGATACGACCGTGGTGAATGGTCTGCATTTTCAGCAGCGTGCGATAGTTACTCACCGGAAAGGGTGCCGCACCGATGTACCCGCTGCGCGCCAATGCATCACGGGCGGCGCTGCGACCGCGTTCAGTCAGCCCGTAGCGCAAGGCTTGACCACCGGCTTGCCCGAGAATTTCGACCCGACCGTCCTTGCGCAGGAAGGTCAGTATTTCTTCAAGTACCGCGCCTGTCAGTGCCAGGCGTTCCACCAGCCGCGACATGTCCAGCACGCCGGCATCGTGCAGATGCTTGCAGACCAGATCACCGAGCAAGTTGTCCGCCAGCCCGGTTTCACGGATGGTGCGTGGCTGTGGCGCCAACCGCTGCACGACTTGTTCGCGCTCATCGTGAGTGACGCTGCTGTTGCTGATGGCGTACATAGTGTTCTCCTGACCTACTGGCCGAAGGGCAGCCAGAAGACACTGGTCAAAGTGCCGAGCAGGACTGCGACTGAATAGGGAAAGGGCTTGCCTGCCACTTCATCAACCGCTGGCGAGAAATAGGCCCTGGCTCTCAACATCAGCCAGTAGCGCCCCATGGTCTGCTGTACTTGACCACGCACGAGGACAATCAATATTCCGCATAGACCGCCGGCTATCAGGCTGAACAGCGCGGCCCAAAGGGCGTCAAGCGGAGTAAGAAAGGCGCCGACCATGGCCATTAATTTGACGTCACCGGCCGCCATCCCCCCAAAGGCATACATCGGGAGAAAAACGGCAAAACCGATCAGCATGCCCAGCGCCCCATAACCGAACCCGATGACACCCAAGGTGTAAACCTGGCCGGCCAAACCCAGACCCAAGCCCAGCAAGACCAAGAGGTTGGGGATGCGGTGATGGCGAAGATCGCTCAGCACCGCTATACCCAGCAGCCCCAGCAACGATGCAATTGCGACTGATTGCTCCATGCTCATGACTGCAACCCTCTGTGGACGGTGGGGTGTTAGCAAGTTTTGCCTGTGACTGCGCAGCCCAGGCTGGTAATGGCAGTTTTTACGTTAGTTCCCAGCGTGGTGAATGCGGTGACCGCGCCCAGGGTGATCAACCCACCCGCCACCGCATATTCCACAATGGTCAGGCCATCTTCGTCTTTGAGGAACTTCACTACCGACGTCTTGATCGATTGCAGATTCATTTTGCTCACCTCATTCAGTTTGTTTTTTTAGAGCAGCACTTTTCGTACTGCCTGGGTGAACATTAGTCAGTAGTACAACCCAGGGGTTAGGAGTTTTTTGCTCAACGCTAGGAGTTTTTTGCGAGTTTTTTGCGGTATTAACCGCGTAAGAAAAAACACTAAGCACACCGTCTGAAACCCTAACGCAAGCGATCAATAGGAAATAACTTACATAACGCTGTAACCTAATCGCAGGCGAAACTCGGTCGCTTCCCGCTACCCTGCAAAGACCCGAAACAGTGCCAATACGCCGAGAAACAAATCTCGCCAATACGGTCTAAGCCAGCGTTTTCTTATCAGGATTTGATCTGCTCGCAGGCAACACAACGACGATACTGGTCAACGAGGAAGAAATATCAGGAGCGGGGCCAGGACAGTGAAGTCTGACGCGCCAAGAGACTGGATTGTTGGGGGGGCTCGGCACGCAGGCCTTTAGCCTGCAGCGCCGCGGCTGAGAAGACTCCACCTTGTCCGAACGGGATCATGGTTAACCAACCAGGCAGAGTCCATATGATGCGTTTTTATCCTCGCGACACGTCCCTCAGCCTGTGGCCAGGTGTTCGTCGCCGCCACGGCCCAGAGGCTAGCAAGCTGCTTGCGCTCCGGGCGGGGCCGACGATGCGTGTTGTGGCACTAGCAAGGGGTGCCTTTGACTGCACAACCCAAACTGGTAATGGCGGTACTCACGTTACCCCCCAGTGTCACGAAAGCGGCCACGGCACCCAGTGTAATCAAACCACCCGCTACCGCGTATTCCACAATAGTCAGGCCTTCTTCGTCCTTGATGAATTTCAGCACCGACGTTTTGATCGATTGCAGATTCATTTTATTCACCTCATCTAAGTTCTATTGGCCGAGGCGGAGACTTAGTGTGCCGCCTGTTTGAATCCTAGTCAGGAGACATAACGAGGGGTTAGGAGTTTTTTATTGAACACTAGGATTATTTTGCAGCGCTGACTGCCCGGCGAGGTTGAGAAAACAGAAGCAAGGAAGGAATGAGAAGATGAAACCTGAATCGGCCAACCCGCCATTTCTGCTGTGGTTCGATCGCACCCGGGATCGATCGGCCGAGGCGTTGGTCGCGCATTTTCGCCCGACCTGTGAATGCCGTATCGCCAAGAACGCCTCGTTGTCCGAGCTTGCGGCGGAGCGCCAGCCAGACATGGTCTGCATTCACTATGACCGCCCCGACATGCCTGGCCTCAACCTGCTGCTGGAGATCAAGCACAAGTCCCCCTCGATACCGATCGCCATGTTCACCGTACAGCACTCCGAGGAGCTTGCCGTATGGGCCATGCGCTCGCGTGTCTGGGAGTACATCGTGCTGCCCCTGTGCAATAGCGAAAAAAGCCGCTTTCTGCACGCACTGCAGCAACTCTGCGAACTGCGCCGCAGCACTCACATTCATGCCAAGAAGCCACTGATCGAACATGGCCCGTCGCTGCCGGACAGCATCCGGCTGACCGCAGAACACCACAAGCACCAGGCGCTCAGTAACGTATTGCTCTACATCGACCAGCACTTACGCGACAGCATCGACCAGAAAGAACTGGCCAAGCGCTGCGGCATGACCACCTTTCGCTTCAGCCGCCTGTTCAAGGAAGTCAATGGCGTGGGGTTCATGGAGTACATCCTGAGCAAACGGATGGACTTTGCCAGGGAGCTGCTCGACAACAGCCAGATGCCCATCACCAGCATCGGTTACGAAGTCGGGTTCAAGGACCCTTCCTATTTTGCCCGTGCTTTCAAGCAATTCGTCGGGTGTACACCCAGCGAGTATCGGCAGCTCCCTCGAGCTGAAAGCTCCGGAGCAGAATCGACTTCAACGGAAGCACTCTCGGAGGTCGTCGAAAGCCTGCGACTGGGTGCCAACCGCTGACGGATGGCTACGTGCCATTAGCCCATTTGTGCTAATCGACCCCCCTCCTCCCTGGCGCTATATTCCTCGGCAACCCCAGTGTTCCCCAACGCCGCGATGATGCAGCGTGAGGGATCGTTGTGCCCGTAAAACAGAACAACACCAAGGAAGATGCACCATGAAACCAGCATTCACCAAGATCACCCTGCTCAGCGCCCTGCTGGTCGCCCTTGCCGGTTGCCAGACCATGAAACCCAACGAAGACCGTCTCAAGTCCACTGCGCAGACCACCATCGGCGAGCCGGTGACCAGGATTTCCAACGTGCGCAGCGACCATAGCTCCACCTATTACATCGCCAGCACCGCTTCGGGTGACTACAACTGCGAGCTGCCAAGCGGCGTCATGATCGGGATCGCCTCCATGGGTATGGGCATGAGCGCGCATTGCTACAACAAGAACAGTGGCCGGCCGCAGAATCCGCTGCAGCGCTACTGATCCTGAACTAAACCGACACTGTCGAGGCCTCACGCAATGCCCGCAGGGTGGCGCGTAACTCCGCCGGGCGCACCGGCTTGGACAGAATGGCGATCTGGCGGTCGTGCAGGGCCGCCTGGATCTTCTCCACTTCGTGCCCGGTGAGAATCAGCGCCGGCACGGCCCTGCCCCGTTGCGCACGCAAGCGGTCGATGCACTCGATACCGGTGGCGTGGTTGCCCAGGTCATAGTCGGCGACGATGATGTCGCAGTCGCTGGCCAGGTCCTTGCCGCTCAGTTCGGCCTGCACTTCACAGCCCCAGCGCTCAAGCAAGGCCTTGGTGGCCAGCAGCACGTTGCGATCGTCCTCCACCAGGCACACTTTCAGACCGGTCAACAAGCCGACCTGGCTCGGCTCTTCACGGTAGATCTGCTGCTTGGGTGGCTCAATCTTGCGCAGTCCCTGCAGGCTCACGGCCGTACCATGGCCGACCCGCGAACGTATCGCCACTTCCATGCCCATCATCCGCCCCAGGCGCCTGACAATCGACAGGCCCAGGCCCACGCCTTCGACGTCTTTGTCGCGCAACTGACGCACGCGGTAGAACTCTTCGAAAACCTTCGGCAATTCGTCGGCTTCAATGCCGCGGCCCTGGTCATGAATGACAATGGCCAGCCCTTCCCCACGCTTGCGCACGCCGATCAGTACCGGCCGCTGCGGCGCGTACTTGAAGCAATTGGACAGCACGTTCTGGACCATGGTGGCCAGCAGCGCCGGGTCTACCTGTACCCAGTGTTCGCCAGCGCGCAGGCGCAGTTCAACCCCGGCCCAGCGGGCCGCTTCGGCGTTCTGGCGCAGCAGGTCGTGAAGAAACTCGCCCAGCTGTATGCGCTGCAAGCGTGGCTGCAGGCGGCCGCTGTCGAGGGTGTAGAGGTCGAGAATCGAGCGAAACAGTTGCGACACGTTGTGCAGCGAGCGGTCGATGTTGTCGACCAGGCGCCGCTCCTCTTCGCCCAGGCGTGCTTCGCGCAGGCAGGCGGTAAACAGCCCGATGGAGTGAATGGGCTGGCGCAGGTCGTGACTGGCCTGGGCCAGAAAGCGCGATTTTTCCAGGTTGGCCGCGGTAGCCTCTTCGGAGGCCTTGCGCGTGCGTTCGAGCAACAGGTGCGCGTACATGGGGATGACCGTGCTGGTGATCATCAACATCAGCACCATGAACGGCTGCGCCTGCCAGTAGGGTGTCAGCCGATAGACGCACAGCAGCGCCAACAATGCCAGTGCGGTGGCGATCGCCAGGTAGCGCGAGCCGTAGCGCATGCCGTTGCCCAGGTTGACCCAGACCATCACCGCGTACAGCGGCAGCGCCGCCTCGCCGCCCACCACCAGGCCGAAACAGGTGCCGGTGTAGTCCTGGACCATGCTGAAGATGCGCCGCGCCGGATACACGCCCGGCCAGCGCACGATGACCTGGCGCAGGACGATCGACAGCAGCAGGAACAGGACGATGTAGATCATGATCGGCAGGTAAGCGTTGACCTGCTGCCCGGGCAGAAAACCCAACACGCTGATATAGACCATGGCAAGGCCGGCAACAATGATCCGCAGGTTGGCCTGGTCGAGCTCGGTGTTTTTCTCGAACTTCATCGGGAACATCCTTGTGCGACAGTCGTCATATCCAGTACGTACACCGGGCAGCGTCCGTGCCCGGTGGTAAAGTAGCACGCCTGTAAGGAACGCCAGGCCCAGGGAGGCACTCGACATGGCATGCCGGATCATCATAGCTGACGACCACCCGCTGTTTCGCGAAGCGATGGTGCGTACTGTCCAGCGCCTGTTGCCCGACGCCGATCTCGAAGAGGCTGGCGACATGGACAGCGTACTGGGCCTGATCGCCACCGGCGAAGCACCAGACACCCTGATCCTCGACCTGCGCTTCCCCGGGCTTACCTGCATCAGCCAGTTGGTCGAGCTGCGCCAGCAGCTGCGGCGCACCACCTTGATCGTGGTGTCGATGGTCGATGACGAAGAGTTGATCGGTGAGGTGATGGCCGCCGGCATCGACGGCTTTATCGGCAAGAACATCGCCCCCGACCAGATCGGTGAAGCCATCCTGGCCATTCGCGAAGGCGAAGTGCTGGTACGTTTTGCCCCGTCCGGGCTGCTGCCGCTCGATACCAGTGCCGTCGCCGCCGCCCTGACCGCGCGCCAGCAAGAGGTGTTGCGCCTGATCGCCCAGGGCAAGACCAACAAGGAAATCGCCCGCGAGCTGGATATCTCGCCGTTTACCGTGCGTATTCATGTGTCGTCGTTGCTGCGCACCCTCAACGTGCCGTCGCGGGCGGCGGCAGCGGTGAAGTATTCGGTCACCCCATAGGGGCCGGCTCGCCCCGCGATGAGGCCGGTACTGCAGCATGGCTCAACGCGGGGCAAATCCGCTCCTGCACAGTCGTATGCGAAATCATCCAGCCATCAACGCACCCAGCGCGACTCGCTGCTCTGCAATGCCGCGGCAATGGTGTCGAGGCGGTTGTCCGGCAGGGTCTCGGGCAGCAGATCGGTCCCGGCGCTGACGAACAGCTGCGCGTGGGCATTGCGCAGTTCGGCATAGGCCAGGTCGCGCTTGAGCTGGGTCTGCAGGTTGTTGAGCTCGCCCTGGATCAGTTCCAGCTCACCGATATTCTGCGTCTGATAGCGGTTGCGCAGTTGCTCGGCAATCTGCCCGTCCAGGCTTGCCAGCTCTTCGCTGGTACGGAACTGCCGGGTCGCCTCGTTGAAGTTGGCATTGGCCACATACAGTTGCGCCAGCACCGCCATCGACATTGCCTGGCGGCGGGCTGCCGCTACATCCTCACCGGCCTTGGCAACCTTGATCGCAGCCGGTGCCGAGAGCACGTTGAACAGGTTCCAGGTGACCTTGACGCCGTAGTCCGCCCAGCTCTGATTGACCAGGAAGGAGTTGCTGTCGTAATGCCCGCCGGCGGAAAACTCCAGCCCCGGCAGCAAGCGCAGCATGGCCTTGCGGGTTTCTGCCGCGCTGATGCGTGCCTGGTAATCCTGCTCGCGCAGTTCCGGCCGGCTGGCCAGGGCCTGCTGCTCAAGTTTGGCGAAATCGCCTGTGAACTGCGGCAGCGCATAGCCGTCCTGCGGCGCCAGGCTGAAATCGGCGTTCAACGGCAGGTTGATCAAGGCCGCCAGTTCGGTCTTGGCCAGCGACAAGGCGCGGCGCTGCTCTTCCAGCTGGCGCGTCGCTTCGATCAGCGCACGCTGATAGCTGAGCACCTGCACCGGATCGCCCAGGCGCTGCTCGCTCATGTGCTGGCTGTTGTTGCGCGCCTCGGCGATGCGGCCCATGAGGCTGTCGATCTGCGACAGCAGACGCTGCGCCGCTACCGCGCGCCAGTAGGCCGAGCGTACATCCTGGGTGATGGTATGGATGACCTTGCGCCGACGCTCCTGAAGGATCAGGCGCTGGTCGGCCTGCTGCTTGGCGCTGACATAACTGACGCCGAAGTCGAGGACGTTCCAGACCATGGTCAGGTCGGCCACCTCACGATCGCGGTCCTGGGAGGTCGAGGGTTCCAGGGACTGGGTGCCGGTTCGCACACTCTGGCTGCTGGACGCACTGACATTGTTACGCCCGGCATAACCGGCTTCCAGTGCCATGCGCGGCAGCATATCGAAGCTCGCCAGGTCGACCTGGCGCTTGGCCAGCGCTTCTTCCATGACTTTCAGTCGCGCCTCAAGGTTGTATTTCACTGCCCGGGCCATCGCCTGATGCAAGGTCAACGGCCCCCGCAGCGGTTCCTGGTCCTTGAACATGGCGCTGAGATCGGTGCGTGCCCGGTCCTCACTGACCTGTCGGTCGATGGGCTGGCTGGTGACTGCACAGCCGCTGATAGCTAATGCCAAGACGCTGACCCCGAGCAACTTGTGGTTTTTTTTCATCCTTGGGCCGCCCCCTGGTACGGCTTGATCTTGAAAGTGTTGGTGCCGTACATCATGCCCGCGGTCCGATCTGTGTCGGTTGCGCCAGGGCCAGGGCCAACTCGCGTACAGGACGCTGGTCAGCCTCGTTCATTGCCTGCAGCTGCTGGCCCAGGGTCGGTGCCCCGGGGGCACCGCGGCCTTCGCCGCCGCGCCACTGCTTGCCATCGAAAACGCTCAACTCGGTCGCCTCTGACGGTATTTGCCGGGTGAAAATATCCGAGAAGCTGCTACTGCCAAACACCCCGCCATCGCCACCGCCAAAACCCAGGAACCCGGTGCCCGTGCCCTCGCCAGGATTGTTGCTGCTGGCAAATACCTGGGCGATGAAGCTCGGTGCGCTGGCGCCGTTGTGTATGAAGAGGCTACCCAACGGGGCGATGCCGCTGCCCAGCGTGCGCACCTCGAACAACGGCGTCGGCAACAAGGGTGAGGTCGTCGGCTGCGTTGGCAGCAGCGGTACTTGTGGTTGCGCCAAGGTGCTCGGAGGCACGGTGCTCGGCTCGGGGACCTTGATCCGGTACTCCGGGTCGCCGGCATCCTGCGCATTGATGACATAGGCCGGGCCGGTCAGCGACACCGCCAAGGCGTTGCCGGCCTGGTCCTGAATGCCGCTTCCCAGCGCATTCAGGCGCAGGCCAAGGCTGCCCTGGCCGCTGATATTGGCCACACTGATGCGGTAGGTGCGGGCATCGACTTGCACCAGCGACTGCACGTTACCGCTGGCACTGCCGGTGCTCGCCACACTGAAATCGCCGGCGTCCACGCCGCTGACCGCTTCGTCGAAGGTCAGGGTGAAGCTCAGGGTCTGTTCCGCCGTCGGCGAAGGGCCATCGAGGGTGATCGTGCTTGGCCGCGGCGCCCGCGCGTCAATCAGCACCGCACCGGTACTGCCGATGTTGTTGAGTTCAGCCTTGAGGTCATTGCCAAGCGCATCGCGCAGGCTGCCACCGTTGAGCTCGATGAGCGAGCCGACACTGATGCCGTTGTTGCCCTGTTGGCCGCTGCTGACGGTCATGCGGAACACCAATGCCGTGCTGCCGGAGCCGGAGAGATAATCGGCATAGGCGACCTTGCCGTTGCCCAGGTTGATAGCAAGGCGCGGCAGCCCGTCAGCGGTATCGACCAGCACGGCTTCGTCCAGGTGCACGGTGAAATCCAGGGACTGACCGGCGACATAGGTGCCGCTGGCCGGAACCTCCACCGCCGTCACCGAGGGGGCTACCCGATCGATGCTATAGACACTGCCTTGCAGGCCACCGCTGAGGTCGTTGCCGGCGAGGTCGACGATAGCGGTGCCGCTGTCTTTGAGATCAAGGCGCAGCGTACCGACCCCGGTGAGGCCGTCGACCAGTACGGTGTAGGTGCGGCCGTTGAGTTGGGTCACGCTGGCGATATGCCCGCTGGCCGTGCCGCTGAACATCAGTTCGAAGTCGGGGTTGTCGACGCCGCTGACGCTTTCATCGAAGGTCACGGTGTAACGGACCGAACTGCTGGCGACGGGGCTGACGTCGACCCGCACGATATCGGCCACCTGCGGCGCCACGGTATCCACCCGCACCGACGAGGTGCTGCCCAGGTTGTTGAGCGAAAGATTCAGGCTGTTGCCCGCCCCGTCGCGCACGGCCCCGCCGTTCAGGTCCAGGGTGCCCGCCACGCCAATGCCGTTGGCGTCGTTATTGCCCGCCTGCACGGTGTACTGGAACAGCAGCGCGCCAGTGCCGGAGCCTGACACATAGGTCGCGTGCCGGGTTACCCCGCCGATGTTCAGCAGCAACCGTGGCGTGCCGGCGGAAGTATCGACGATCACCGCTTCACTGGTATTGACCGTGAAACTCAGCACATCACCGCTGTTGTACGCGCCGGCGGCCGGCACCGCGACCGTGGCCACGCTCGGCACGATGGCATCGACCAACACCCCGCTGGTGCTGGGCAGGCCGTTGAGGGGGGTACCGGCATCGTTGCCAAGCCCGTCGCGCAGAGTGGCGCCGTTGAGCTGGAGAGTGCCGGCGACGCTAATGCCATTGCTGTCCAGTTGCCCGCTGGCGACGGTCAGGCGGAACACCAGGGCGGTGCTGCCCGAGCCCGACACATAATTGGCATAGACGGTGCCGCCGGTATCCAGGGTTACGGCAATACGCGGTGTGCCCCCCGTCGTATCGACCACCACGGTTTCGTCGAGGTGGACGGTGAAGTCCAGGTTCTGTCCGGCAACGTAGCTGCCATTACCGGGTACCTCGACATGGGTGATGCTCGGCGCGACCCGGTCAATGCTGTAGACAGCGCCAGCCAGGCCACCGCTCAGGCCGTTGCCGGCGGCATCGGCAATGCCGGTAGCGCTGCCATTGAGGTCCAGGCGCACGCTGCCCGCCCCGCTCAGGCCGTTGACCAGTACCGTGTAGGTATGGCCATCGACCTGGGTAACACTGGCGATGCTAGCGGCAGCGCTGCCGGTCAACACCAGGGTGAAATCGGCGACATCCACGCCGCTGACGTTTTCGTCGAACGTCACCGTGTAGCGCACCGAATCGGCAGCGCTCGGGCTGGCATCGACGCGCACGATACCGGTGGCTTGCGGGACAACGGTATCGACCAGCACCGAGGCTGTACTGCCCAGGTTGTTGAGCGTCAGCGTCAGCGGGTTGGCCGCCGCATCGCCCACGGTTGCGCCGTTCAGGTCCAGGCTGCCCGCCACGCTGATACCGTTGCTGTCGTTGTCGCCGGCCTGCACGGTGTACTGGAACAGCAACGCGCCGCTGCTGGAGCCTGACACATAGGTTGCATAACGGGTCACGCCACCAATGTCGAGCAGCAAGCGTGGCGTCCCCCCGCTGGTATCGACGCTCACCGCTTCACTGGTATTGACCGTAAAGCTCAGCACGTCGCCACTGTTATACGCGCCGGCGGCCGGCACCGCGACCGTGGCCACGCTCGGCACGATGGCATCGACCAATACGCCGCTGGTGCTGCCCACGCCGTTGAGCGTGGGCACTGCAGTGTTGCCGACGCTGTCACGCAAGGCCCCGCCGTTGCTGTCGATGGCACCGGCCACGCTGATACCGTTGCTGTCCAGTTGCCCGTTGGCGACGGTCAGGCGGAACACCAGGGCGCCGGTACCGGAACCGGACAGGTAGTTGGCGTAGACCGTGCCGCCGGTATCCAGGGTGATCGCCAGGCGTGGCGTACCGCCGCTGGTGTCGACCAGCATGTTCTCGCTGAAATTGACGGTGAAATCCAGGTGTTGGCCGGCGACATAGCTGCCATTGGCCGGCACGCCGACACTGGTGACTGTCGGCGCCACGCCATCGATGACGATGCTGTCCTGGCCGCCGATGGAGTTGGCGCCACCCACGGTGGGCAGGGTCAGCACCGCATCGTCGCTGTGCACGCTTTTGATCGTCGCGCCGTTGAGGCTCAACGCGCCGGTGGAGGTGTAATCCAGGTCGGCGCTCAGGTCACCGGCCTGGACCACATAACTGAAGGTCAGGGTATTGCTGCCGGAGCCCGAAACATAGGACGCCAGGCGGTCGACCAGGCCGGTTTCCAGCAACAGGCTCGGCGCGCCGCCCGTGGTATCGACAACCACCGTCTGGTCGAAGGTGACGGTCACGTTGATGACGTCGCCCACCTTGTAGCCGCCATTGGGGTTGCTGACCTGGACGTTGCTCACCAACGGATTGAGCGGGTTCACGTTCAGGTTGATGGTGTCGGTGTCGATCTGCGCGCCGCCGCTACCGTTAAAGCCCTGGTCGTTGCTGATGATCTGCAATGACGCCGGGCCGTTGAAGCCCGGGGTTGGGCTGAAGCTCAGGCCGTTGAGCGCGGCATTGATGCTGGCCAGGCTACCGGTGAAGATCATCGTCGCATCGGCTGACCCGTCACCGGTGGTGAAGATCAGGCCGGCAATCCCGGAGAGCGTGATCAGACCGTTGTTGGCCACAAGCGTGACCTGCAGCGCACTGCTGCCGGCATCCACGTCACTGATGCTGATCAGGTTGCCGTTGCCGGCATTGAACACCAGCACGCTGTCCTGGGCGAAGGACTGGGTGCCTGGTACCGAGTTGAACGGCGCATCGTTGATTGCCGTCACCGCCAGGGTCAGCGTGGTGCTACTCGCCTCGGAGGTACCGGTACCGGAGTTGCCGGGGTCGATGCCGGTGTTGCCGCCGTCGTCGATGGCCACCGTCAGGGTGACGTTGGCGACCGAGTTGGCGGCGGTGAGGAAATTCACCTGGCTGGCGGCGATGAAGGCGTTGATATCGGCCAGGCCGCCCACCAGGGTCAGGCTGCCGGTGCCGGAACCGCTCACCGTAACACCGCTGCCGCTGGTTGCGTTCAGGCTGCCACTGGGCACCGAGAGGACGACCGTGACCGCGCCGCTGCCGGCGTCGACGTCGGTAAAGCTGATGCCGGTGATGGCGCCAGGCTGGTCCTCGTTCACGGCAATGCTGCCCGGCGCGCTGATACTCGGTGCGTCGTTGACCGCGGTGACCTGCAAGGTCGTGATGGTCGAGGCCGTGGCGATGCTGGCGGTGTCGATGCTCACCATCAGGGTCACATTGGCAGTGGCGTTGCTGGCGGTGGTGAAGCTCAGGTTGCTGCCGGCGATGAAGCTGTTGATATTGGCGATAGTGCCGGTCAGGGTACGGGCCGAGCCCGTACCACCGACCACCACCCCGCCGCCACTGATGGCCGACAAGGTACCGGAACCCACCGAGAAGGTTACCGTGGCCGTGCTTGAATCGGCATCGCTGAAGCTGATGCCGGTGACTGCGGTAGCCGTGTCTTCGCTGACCGACAGCGTCGCCGGGGCGCTGACCTGCGGCGTGTCATTGACCGCCGTGACGCTGACCGTCTTGGTCGCCACGGTGCTGTCCAGGCTGCCGTCGTTGATCTGGAAGCTGACCGTACGGTTAGCGGTGCTTGGCGCGTCGGACAGGTTGGTGTAGTTCACCGCGCGCAGCGCCGCCTGCCATTGCGCCAGCGTGGCCGAGGCCCCTGCCGAGGTCAGGGTCAGCTCGCCGGTGGCAACGTTGTAGCTGGCGGAGATATTGCCCATGGTCGCCGGGTTGTTGCTAAACGCCAGGCGGTCCTCGGCGGTCTGCAGGTTGCCGGTGATGCTTACCGTGGCGCTGGCCAGGGTGGCGTTGTCGGAATCCGCCAGCGTCAACCCGCTGTCGATGACCACCGGGGTCGAGACGACATTATTGCCTTCGCTGAACGCGGTGGTGCCGCCGCTGGTGGTGACCTGCGGGGCATCGTTGACTGCGGTGACGGTCACACTGGCCGTGTCGCTGGCGACCGAAAAGGCGCCGGTACCGCCGGACAGCGCGGTGTCCACCTTGGTGCCCTGCTGCCCTGCCGTCAGGCCGGACTGGTCCCAGGCCCGGTAGGTCAGGGTGGCCGTGGTGCCATTGGCACCGTCCGGGACGAAACGGACCTTGTCGGTGGCCCGCAACAGCAGTGCGCTGTTGGCTGCCACGCTACCGACGGCGTTCCAGGTGCTGCCGTCGAGGCTGTACTGCCAGGTGCCGTTGCCGCTGGTGAGCCCGGTGATGGCGATACCCTGCAGCGCGCCGCTGTCGACATCGCTGATGCTGGCCCCGACCACGCTGGCAACCGTCTGCCCGGCGTTGTTGATCGCACCGTCGCTCAACGGCGTGAGCGACGGTGCGGCCGGGGTCAGCACCGGTGCATCGTTGAGTGCGGTGACGCTCAGCGTGGCCTGGGCGATACCGCTGGAAAACGCGAGGCTGCCACCATTGCTGCTGGTGTCGGCGGTATTGCGGGTGCTGTTGGTCGACGCCGTGCCGCTGCTCCGGTCCCAGGCGCGGAACGACAGGCTGACGTTCTCGCCATTGCCCTGGTCGGGCACATAGCGCAGGTGGCTGCTGCTCGACAGCAGCAAGGCGGCATTGCCCGCGACTGCGCCCACCGCGTTCCAGGTCAGGCCATCGGTGGAGTACTGCCAGGTGCCGTTGCCGCTACTACCGGTCAGGGCAATCCCGGACAGCGCACCGGCATCGTCATCTGCATAGGTCAGCCCGCCGAGGATGGTCGAGACCAGCACGCCGGAGGTCGTTGTGTTCTCGTCGGTGCCGGGCAGTGCGTACGGCCCGCCGGACAGCGTCGGCGCATCGTTGACCGCCACCACCGTCACTGTGCTGGCGATCGCCAGCACCTGGGTGTCGACGCCGCCATTGCTGGTGCCGCCGGTGTCGCGGATGCTGGTCAGGGTCACCACCCGGCTGGTGGTGTCAGGGGCCTGGCTGCTGTTGCGGTAGGCCAGGCCGTCGACCAGGGTCTGGGTCGCCGCCGTGGTGATACCGCCAACCTTGCTCAGGGTCACGGTAGCGGTGCTGCCGGTAATGTTCACCAGGTAGCTCATGCTATTGCTGGCGGTGGTGCCGGTCGTGCCGTTGAGCAGGACAATGGTGGTGCCGTCGACCACCAGCAGCTCGTCGCTGCCATTGCCCAGGTTGCCGACCGTGAGGATCAACTGGTCGATATTCTGCCCCGCCTCCAGCGCACTGACGGTGACGCCGCTGAACAGGTCCGCCGCGCCACCGCCCTCGGTAAAGGTCGGGTTGTTCGGCGTCGCCATTACCGTCGGCGCATCGTTGATCGCGGTGATGGCGACAGTGACGTTGGCGTTGCTGCTGGTACCGCCGTCGCCATCGTTGACGGTGACGCGCACGGTCCGGCTGGCGCTGGCAATATCGCCGGTATTGCTGTTGCTGTAGGTCAGGTTGCGCAGCAGCGCTTCGACGCTGGCGGGCGTCGCGCTGGCGTTGAGGCTGATGACCAGGTTGTTGCCCCCGGTGCCGCCGGCCCAGGTGCCGATGGTCACGCCGGCATAGGTGATGTTGCTGCCCGATACGCCGATCTGGCCGGCCCCCAGGCCCTGGTCGCGGACACTGAGCACGTCCTCCCCCGCCACGCCGTTGGCGACGATCGCTACGGTGACATTGCCGCCGTTGAAGTCCGCCGAATCGGCATCGCTGAGGGTGGCATTGCTACCAGCATCGATCAGCACCGCAGTGCCGCCTTCGTTGAAACCGACCGAATCGCCATTAAGGTTGCCGACCACCGGCACGGCATTGCTGAGGGTGGTGAAGTTCAGCGTGGTGTTGTTCTTGATGCCCTTGAAAATCGCGCCATCGAGGTCGGCGAAGGTCTTGCTGTCGAAGCGGATGGCGTAGCCGGTCCCCATCGCCAGGGTGATCGACGGGTCGATGGTCCAGGTCGAGCCGGAACCGGTGATCTGCCCACTGCCGACTGCAATGGTTTCGACGATGGCGTTGTCGGAGGTGCGCACGATATAGAGGTTGCCGCTGCCCTTGACCACACTTTCGTTGAAGGTCAGCACGATGTTGGCCGTGGGCGAAACGTTCACCCCGTTGTCGCTCGGGGTGGAGCTGACCACGATGGGCGGCCGGTCGTTCTGAATGACGTAGGTGCCGGTGGAGGTGTTGATCCCGGCATACAGGTCGACGTCACCGTCGCCGTCGAAATCGGCGACCCGGTAGTTGGTGCCGCTGGTGTCGGTCAGGCTCACGCCGGCAAACGGCGAAGCGGCCTGGGCCATGATGCTGAACGTGCCGTCGCCATTGCTGCGCGCATACTGCCAGGCCGTGCCGTTGCCGCCGGTCTGGTAGAGGATGTCGGTATCGCCGTCGCTGTCGAAGTCGCCCACCACCAGGCGCGCACCAAAGACCGGTGCCGGGAAGGTGGCGCTCGACTGGCTGCTGAAGCTGCCGCCGTCGTTGCGGTAGTAGTTGCCGGTGGCGCCGTTGACCCCGGTAAGGATGTCCAGATCGCCGTCACCGTCGAAATCACCGACCCGGTAGGCGTTGCTGTTATGGTCGGCGAAGCTCAGGCCGGCAAACGGCGAAGCGGCCTGGGCCATGAGGGTGAAGGTAGCGTTGCCATTGTTGAGCGCATACTGCCACACCGAGCCATTGCCGCCGGTCTGGTAGAGGATGTCGGCGTCGCCGTCGTTGTCGTAGTCGCCCACTACCATGCGCACGGCGAAACTCAGCGACGGAAAGGTGGCGTTCGATTGGCTGCTGAAACTGCCACCGTCGTTGCGAAAGTAGTTGCCTTGGCCGCCGTTCACCCCGACCAGCAGGTCGATATCGCCATCGCCGTCAAAGTCCTCGGCGAACACGTTGTTACCCGCAGTGTCGCCCAGGCTCAGGCCGGCAAAGGGCGAGGCGGCCTGGGTCAGGAGGGTAAAGGTGCCGTCGCCGTTGCTGCGCGCATACTGCCAGGCCGTACCGTTGCCGCCGGTCTGGTAGAGGATGTCGGCATCGCCATCACCGTCAAAATCGCCCGCCACGGTACGCACACCGAACAGCGGCGCCGGAAAGGTAGCGGTAGAACCGGAGCTGAAGCTGGTGGCCAGCAGGCTCTGGTAGCCGCTCAACTGGGTGCCCAGGGAGGCGCTTTGCAGCACCCCGCTGCTGCGCTCCAGGGTCCAGTTGCCGCCCAGGGCCTGGGCCCCGGTGTCATCGACGGAGGCCGCGATATCGGCGCCGGTCAACGCCGCCAGCTGATCGACGAACGCCTGGCCGGCGCTGTCCTTGCCGACGCGACAGCCATACAGCATCAGGTCGCCATCGGCCTTGAGCGCCGAGCCGATGCCTTGCAGGGCTGCGCTGTGCTCGGCCAGGTTGCTGCTGTCGAGCCAGACATTGCCGAGCTGTACGGTGCCCGATGCCCCGTGGGACAGCAGGTGGATGGTATCCAGGCCGTCGCGCCCTTTCAGGTAGTCGGCCATCTGTTGCAGGCCGTCCTTGCTCGGGTCGAGGATTACCACCTCGGTGCCGGCAGGCAGGCCGTTGATTAACTGTTGCGAGTCCTTGACCTGGCCATCGACAAACACCACTTCGTGGCGTTGTCCGGCCTGTTGACTGCCAATGTCGGCGGAGGCCGGCGCAGCCTGTGCGTTGTGCTCGGCAGAGACGCTGTCCTTGGCCGGCTCGGCTGTCGCCTCGGCCACGGCCTCCTGGGCAACGACCGCCACGGAGGCATCGAACATGATCCGCGGCTCCAGGGCGAACAGCAATGGTGCCTGGCCGCTGCCCGCAAGTGGCGTGGATTGCTGCGCCGCCTGACGCTTGAATCGCTCGATGAACTTCATGCCCCGCCTCCTGCTGTGCAACCGCCCTGCCCACAGGCAGCAAACGGTGGAAAGTGGCGGCGGCCCAGCGGGGCCGCCACCGAACTGCGCTGATCAGCTACGCGTAGGGAAGGTGCCTTCCAGCGCGATGATGTAGGTGACGCCCAGGTACGGATTACGGTTGCCGAATGGCTGGCCGCCGCCGGCCAGGCTCAGCGAGTTGGGGGCCAGGGTCACCGCACCGGTCATGTCGCTACCGTAGATGTTCACGGTGTTGCCGGCGGTATCGGCCGCGCGCGCCAGGTACAACGATTCGCTGCCCACGTCGCTGCTGCCGCCAACCGTCGAGATCACCTGCGCATGGCCGTGACTCGGCAGCTGGTTGTAGGTCAAGGCAATGTTCTCGACCCCGCCCACCTCGCCCAGATCGATATCGCTCAGGCCCGGCCCCTGCCCGGTTCCAATCGGGCTACGCCCGCGCAGGTCCGGCAGGCCGAAGGTGTTCTGGCCATTGCCGCCGTAGATCGTGCCAAGGATCGAAAACAGCGCCGCGTTCTGCGCGATAGGCAGGATCTGGGCCTGGCAGAGGGCATATCCGCGAGGCGCGAAATTGCCGCCGAACATCTTGATTTCACCGAGAAATGGTTCGCTCATCGGGCATTTCCTTACGTTGCGTTGTTGGAATCTCGGGCCTAGCCGCAGACCGCCTGGGGCGGTGCTTGGCATTCGCGATGGATCACCACTTCGAGGGTGTGGCGCCCGTCTGCCTCAGGCAGTGTCGGGGTCATCAGCAACACCCACTGCTGCCCCGCCGGGCCACCCAGGCGATACACCGCCTGGGGCAGCCGCACGGCGGGAGGCAAGGCAAAAACCGCGCTATAGCATTCATAACGCGCGCTCATCGGCGTACCGTCGAGCACTTGCAGCAACGTCAGCGGCAGCGCCTGGTCCGCGGCGAGCCAGAGGACGAAACCCTGCACGGGTGCCTGGGCCAGTTCGTCGCGGCTGGGGATGAGGTAGAGATTCTGTTCGCTCATGAGGCAATCCTGTCGGCGCGCACCGGTGCCTGGCGGCGCATGCGCAGGTAGACACCGGAAGTATTGATGGCCTCAAAACCGAACCGGGCATACAAGCGCAGCGCCGGGTTGTAGGGCTCGACCGACAACTCGACGGCCAGCCCGCGTTCATCGGCGCGCTGGAGCAGGTCCGTGAGCAAGCGGGTGCCAAGCCCCTGGCCGCGGCAAGCCGGCAGCAGGGCGATATCGATGAGGTTGAGGGTGGTCTGGCCCCAGAACAGGTACAAGCGGCCGATGGGCTGCCCGTCTTGTTCGATGAGGTAGAATTCGGCGTCGTGAAAATGTACTTGATAGTACTGGTGCTGAGCCTGGAACTGCTGGTCGAGAAAGACCGCAATGGCCTCGGCAGACCAGCCGCTAGGGGCCATTTCCTCGCTGCGAGTGCTGGCGTAGAGCATCCGCAGGAAATCCAGGTCGGCAGCTTCCATCCCTCGAAGGGACACCGCGAACTTCATCATGAACGCAAACTTCCCTGTTTGGTTGGAACGCTTGGACCTGGAGCAAAATGATCGGCTGATCAGTGTGGCATTAAACTGATGGCAGATTAGTCCAATTGTTGAACAATCGCACGCTTAAAATCCACTTTCCCTTACACCTAGTGCGGCTACTCGTCGCCAGGCCGTCGCCACCAGCGATTCGCCACTACCTTCAAGCACCACAAGGCCACGGACAGGCTGTGAAACACCTGTTTGCGCGCCGTCTTGAAGGGTAAACCGCACCCCGTATTGCGCCTGCAATGGCTGGGCGCGGTTGTCCTCATCGCGGCGCACGGCAATTGGTCCCCGATGCTCGGAAACCAGCGCTTCCTGGTCAATATAGGCGACTCCGGTGGTGTCGATATCATCCAGCTGCACTTTCAGCGAGGCGCGCAACGGGTCGTCTGCGACAAAGCGCCCGGGCGCACCGGGCTGAACCCGCCACAGATCGGCTTCGGCCAGGTAGCCGCGCAGGCGCGTGCCCTGCTCCACCACTTCGGCCAGGGGCAAGCGCGCCGCCACCCAGCGGCCCGGCCCCAGGTCGCCGAGCAGATCGCGCACGATCCCGGCATGCGGTGCGCGCAGCTTCAGCCGTTCACGTTGGGCGACAAAGCCGCGGTACTCGGCAACAGCCTCGGCCAGGCGCTGCTCAAGGATGCCACTGTCGCCAGCGGTTTCGCTGCGCCCGGCCTGACGACGCAACTGCAACTGCAGAATCTCGATTTCGCGGCGAATGATGCGCAGGCGCGAATCCAGGTCCGGGGACTCCAGCTCCACCAGCAGCTCATCCTTCGCCACGCGCTGGCCGTCATGCACCCGCACCTGGCGGATACGCGCCGCCGTCGGCGCATGCAACGCGCTGCTGCGCGATGCCTCGAGCATCGCCGGTGCTTCGACGTCACTGCGCCAGGGCACCAGCAACACCGCCAGCAATGCCAGAAGCCCCAGCCCTAGCAGCATCACCCGCCTGGGTTGGGCCTGCTCACGCTGTTGCCACCAGTGCCGGCCTTCGCGCCAGACCGGCAAACCGATAAACCAGACCAGCTCCACCAGCATCAGGAAAATACCCAACACCTTGAAGAACAGGTGATAGACCGCCAAAGCGATGCCAAAGAACAGCACGGCCCGCCACAGCCACGAGGCATAGCCCCAGATCAGCAGGCGCCGACGCATGCCGGCCGACCAGGGTTCGGGGGCCGGCTCGCGATAGCCGAACAGTGCCTCGCGCAGATGCCAGCGGCACAGGGCATAGGCCCGGCCCTGCAGGTTGTCCACCGCCCACAGGTCACTGAGCAGGAAGTAACCGTCAAAGCGCATCAACGGGTTGAGGTTGATTGCCAGGGTGGTAAGCCAGGTGGCGGTGGCCAGCATGAAGGCCGCCGTGCGCCCTGCGCCGTCCGGCAGCAACGACCAGGCCAGCAAGGCAATGCAGGCCAGCAGCAGCTCGGCAAGGACTCCGCCGGCGCCGATCAGCAGCCGGGTGCGGCGATCCTGCACGCGCCAGGCATCGCTGACGTCGGTATACAGCATCGGTAACAGCACCATGAACGCCAGGCCCATGCTCGGCACCCGGCACCCGGCGCGTTTGGCCATGTAGGCGTGACCGAACTCGTGACACAGCTTGGCGAAACCCAGGGCGATGGCGAAGGCGATCACGCCGCCGAGGCTGAGCAGGTGCGGAAAGGTCGCCAGAAAGCGCTCCCAGTCACGCATCACCAGCAAGACCCCCAGCCCCAGTACCAGCGGCAGGCCATAGCGCAGAAGCCTGGGCCCGAAGCGCGCCAGCCACGGCCAGGTGCGATTGAGGAAGGCATCCGGGCGCCAGAGCGGAATGCGGAAAAACAGGTACTTGTGCAGCAGCTGGGTCCAGATCCCCTGGCGCTGGTTCGCGGCCTTGAGCGCGTAGCTGCCGCGTTGTTCATCATCGCCGGGCGTGACCAGGTCGTGGCCACGCAAGAAGCGCAGCAATTCTTCCACAGCCGCCGCCGGCAACGGCACCCCCGCTTCGCTATTGGCGGCGGCCAGGACCTGTGCCGGGTCGCCCAGTGCCCAGTGGCGCAACAGGCGCATTGCCGGCGCACCGAGCTTGAAATAGCGCCCGCGCAACGGGTCGGCCAGGGTCCATTGTGGCGCGCCGTCCAGCCCCGCTGAGCTGGCCGAGAGCTGCAGGTCCGGGCGCAGGGCGGGCAGGCTCACACCCCCACCGCCTGGCGCAGCGCCGCCAACGGTCGGCGCAACAGGTACAGGGCCAGCGGGGCGCGCTGACCGAAGACCTTGGCCGTGCCACGCAAGCCGATCCGCGGTGGCCCGGCACTGAAGCGTGCGTCCAGCCGGTAGGCCAGCTGCCCGGCCGGCGTGGTCTGGGCCTGATAGGCGGCGCGTTCAAGCTGTGCGCTATGACGATGCAACGGATCGCTATCGAGAAACAGCGCCACCTCGGCGCCCGGTGCAAGGTCGATGGCATCGGCAACGGGCAATTCGATACGCAGTTCGGCCTCGGCCGGGTCGGCGATTTCCAGCAGGCGTTCACCGGTTTGCACCGGTTTGCCGGTTAAGCGCTGGGCGTCTGCAAAAACTGCGATGCCCTCGCGTTCGGCACGCACTTCAGTGCGCGCCAGCAGATCGCGGGCGTAGTCGTATTCAGCGCGTTTCTGTTCGACCCGTGCGGCCAGCAGGTCAAGCCGGGCACCGGATTCGGCATCGGAGAAGGCCCGCTGGGTATTGGCCTTGAGTTCGGCCTCGGCGACGCCGAGGGTGCGTTCAGCCACATCCGCCTGCGCCTTGAGGCTGGTGGCGTCAAAGCGCAGCAACAGCTGGCCGATGGTCACGCGCTGGTTGGGTTTGACCAGGAACTCGGCGATCACCCCATCCAGTGGCGCCGCCACCACCTGGCCGTTGCGCGGCACGACTTCGGCCGGCGCCAGCACCGACTGGCGCACAGGCACGAACAGCAACAGCAGCACGATACTGGCAAGCGCCCAGCGGGTCCGTAGCGGCCAGCGCAGGCGCCACGGCTTGCCAGGCTGCAAAGCGCGCCAGGCATGGCTGTAGCAATCCCCCAACTGCACCAGCAGTGCTTGTTCAGCCTCGCTCCAGGGCGTGTCGCGGGCCAGCCAGAGGCCGCCGAACACTTCACCTCGACGGTCCTTGAGCGGTAGCCAGAACGCTTCGGCCGCCGACAGTGCCTGCCAGTCCTCGCGGCTGGCGGCATCCAGCGCCTGGGCGCGCACCGGCGTGGCATTGGCCAAGTGCTTAGCGGCTTCCAGGCAGCCGACCGCACGCTCGATGAACGCCACGAACGGCGCATTGGGTTCGACCACACTGATGCCGGTGAGCGCCCGGACCTTGCCAGCGATCAGCAACACGGCATGGCGGTAGCCGAACAATGCCTGGCCATCGTTGACCATGGCGAAAGCCAGGGCGTCGACCGTGGCAGCGGCCCGGGCCTGGCGCTCCAGGCCCAGGTAATGGGCCAGCAGTTGTTCGAGCACACCCGGGACGGGGGCGTTCATGGCTGGTCGGCAAAATGCGCGGTACCGCTCATTCCCGCCAGCAAGCCCGGGCTGTTGGCCGGCAGCGTGCCGATCAACAACAAGGTCTGGCTGCCTTCATCAATCCGAGCGCCGAGGCGCTTGACCGAGGCATCGAGGGGTTTGCCGGTTTCGTCGGGGGTAAAGCTGAACTTCTGCTCCGGCTTGAGCCGCCCCAGCCAGCGCGAGGGCACCAACAGGTGGACTTCCAGGGAACGGTTGTCGACGATCTCCAGCAGTGGCGTGCCACTGGCGACACTTTCATGGGCCTGGACCTTGCGGGCGACCACCTGCCCATCGAAAGGGGCCTTGACCTGGCAACGCTGAACCTGCACCTGGTACACCTGGGCTTCAGCCTGAGCCTGGGCCTGGCGGGCCTCGGCCAGGGCCACCTCGAAACGCCCTACTGAATTGAGCGCAGCCAGTTGCTGCTTGTTGCGCAGCTCTTCACGGGTGGCTCGCACCGCAGCACCGGCAGCACTCTGCTGCGCCTGGTAGGCGCTGCAGTCGAAGCGCACCAGCACATCGCCCTTCTTGAACGATTGGCCTTCGGCATAGGGTATTTCCACCACCCGCCCGGCCAGTTCACTGGCCAACAGCGCCTGGGAGCGCGCCCGCAACACACCACGGACCTCGCTGGCGGTGGAGGTAGCACCTTCGAGCAACGGGTCAGGGTCCGTCGCGGCCTGAGCCCATCCGCTGGCCATCACCAGCACCATCCACCACGCTGATCGCTTCATGTTGCTGCATCCTTGCGGTTATGGCCGGATGCTATCAATCTTTTCGGCCATCCGGAAGTCGGATGCCGGTCCATCCGGCTGGACTGCATGACCCTTCCCCCCCCGACCAAGTGATCTTGAAATGCCACTTTGCTCTGCTAGCGTTAGCAGCGCACCAGCGCATCCCCGCGTTCGCGGGATGCAACTGCGGTACAAGGACGATAGACCCTCTGCCAACAATGATTGGAGGCAACAATGAGCGCAGTCACCAGTTCGACCAATTTCGGTCATGGCTACCCCACCCCCGGCCCACAAACACCCAACGCACAGAAGGTGCTGGACCATGTGTTCTTTCTCTCCGAGTCCGCCTGGAAACAGGTCCGCGAAGAGGAGCAGTTCGACTTCATCATTATCGGTACCGGCTTCTGCTCCCTGGCCTTCGCCGAGCGGATCCTGAGCAGCAACCCCAAGGCGCGGATCCTGATGGTCGAACGCGGGCCGTTCTTCCTCCCCGAGCACTTCCAGAACCTGCCGATCCCCTACCAGAAAACCCTCGGTGGCTTTTCCGAAACCTTCCCCTGGACCCTCTCGGCCCGCACCGCCAACCAGCCACCGGGCAACATCGGCTGGCAGCACGGCATGGTGCCGTTCTTTGGCGGGCGCAGCATCATGTGGAGTGCCTGGTGCCCACGGCCAACCAAAGATGAAATGGCCTTCTGGCCCGAGCAGACCATCGCTGCCGCCGAGGCCCGCTTCGAGTCGGCCGAGAGGCTGCTCAACGTGATCCCGGCCGACAAGATCGACACCCAGCTCGACCCGCAGGTGCGCGCCCATGTAACCGAGCAGCGCCCGGTCTACGGCACCCTGCAGCTTGAGTTGCAGAATATGCTCGAGCACAACATCGGCAAGATCGACTCGGCCACGCGCTGGCTACCGGCGCCACTCGCCGCCGCTGCCGAGCGTGCTGGCGGCGTTGACTTCGCCAAGTTTTCGACCCCGGCCTCGATCATGGAACTGGCGGGCAAACAGGCCGACCTTGCCGCCGCCGGCACCGGCAGCCCGCTGCGCATCATTACCGAGTGCATTGTCGAACGTATCCACCAGCAGGATGGCGTGGCCACTGCGCTGCAAACCTCGCGCGGGGTGGTCAACATCGGCAATGCCAAGCTGATCCTGGCCATGGGCACCCTGCCGCCGGCGACCTTGCTGATGAACTCGTTCCCGCAGGTCAAGCGTGCTGGCGATCGCTTTACCGCGCACTTCATCACCTCGGTGGTGGCGCGGGTGCCGCGCAAGGACTACCCGTTCGCCGCCAAGCTGGCCGAGCTGGAACTGGCGGCGATCTACCTGGCCGGCAAGAACCAGGACAACGGCATGCAGTACCACGTGCAGCTGTCGGTGCTGTCTGACCGCGAGCCTGCAAAGAACGCGCAGAAAGCCGCGCGCTACATGCCTGACGTGGTGGCCACCGCATCCATGGCGCAACTGGAATCGTCGAAGGATTACCTGGTGTTCGTTTGCGCCGTGCTCGGCGAGATCGACTTCCGCAACCCGGAAAACCACTTCCACCTCAACGGCCAGGCCGACCCCACCACCAACGTCAACCTGCAGGTGCTGGCCAGCGAAACCGACCGGCAAACCTGGGACACCATGGATCAAGGGACCTTCCAGATGATGGAGCGGGTGTTTGCCCCCGAGGGCAAGGTCGAATACTGGCATGGCGACCCGAACCTGGGCCATTGGACCAGCGAGCGGCCAAGCATTCCCGAGCGCCGGGTGGCCGGGCTGGTGCACGAAGGCTCGACGCTGTGGATTGGCGACAAGGACGAAGGCGTCGTTGGCCTGGATTACCGTCCCCATGGCGTGGAAAACGTCTACGTCACCGGCGGCGCGCTGTGGCCGGCCAGCGGTTCGTGGAACCCGACCATGACCATGGTGGCCCTGGCCCAGGACCTGGCTGACCAACAACTGCACTGCATCAATGCCGTCCAGCCGCTAACCTCGGACCTGACCGAAGTCTGACAGTAGGAGCGGGCTTGCCCCGCGATGAGGCCAGTCAAACCCATCGCGGGGCACGTCAAAATACCCACACGCTATGTTCAGGCCCTGCAGTGGCGTTGGCGAATCAGCTTCTTGTCGATCTTGCCGACACTGGTTTTCGGAATCTCGCTGACAAAGCGCACCAGCCGCGGGATCGCCCATTTGTTCAGGTGACCGCTGTCGACGAAAGGCTGCAGGTGCCGAGCCAGCGCTGGCTGGTCCAGCTCAACACCGGCTACGCAGACCACCAGGGCCAGGGGCTGCTCGCCCCATTGCGCATCGGCCACCCCGACCACCGCCACCGAATCGACCCCACTGTGCTGGCTGATCAGGCTTTCCAGCTCCACCGAACTGATCCATTCGCCGCCGGTCTTGATCACGTCCTTGATCCGGTCGCGGATCTGCAGCATGCCGCGCTCATTGATGCAGGCCATGTCGCCGGTGTGCAGCCAGCCGCCGGCCCAGAGTGCGGCGCCCTGCTCCGGCTCCTTGAGGTAGCCCTGGGTCAGCCATGGCGCGCGGACGACGATTTCGCCGAGGCATTCGCCATCATGGGCAACGTCTTCGCCTTGTTCGTCGACGATGCGCAGGTCAACCAGCGGGATCGGCACCCCGGCGTTGATGCGCAAGGGCAGTTGCGCTTGCATGGGCAGCGCCAGGTCTTCAGCGCTGAGGCGGGTGACGCTGAGCAACGGGCAGGTCTCGGACATGCCATAACCGCAGTGCACGCGAATACCCCTGGCGCTGGCCCGCGCCGCCAGGCCCTGGGTCAGTGCGCTGCCGCCCAGCAGCATTTTCCAGCCACTGAGGTCGGTGCGCCGGCCTTCGTCGCAGTCGAGCATCATCTGCAACAGGGTCGGCACGCAGTGCGAAAAGGTCACCTGCTCTTCACGCATCAGCCTCACCAGCTGGTTGGGTTCGTAACGGCCGGGATAGACCTGCTTGATGCCCAGGGCCGTGGCCACGTAGGGCACCCCCCAGGCATGCACATGGAACATCGGCGTAATGGGCATGTACACATCGCCCGAGCGCAGCAACGGCTCGCCCCCGCAGGCAGCGAAGGTGCCCAGTTCGTTGAGGGTGTGCAGCACCAGCTGGCGATGGCTGAAGTACACGCCCTTGGGGTTGCCGGTGGTGCCGGTGGTGAAGAACAGGGTCGCCATCGAGTTCTCGTCGAAATCGGCGAAGTCGAAGTGCGTGCCCGCGCCGGCCAGCAGTGTTTCGTACTCGCCCAGCAGTGGCAGTTCACTGCTGATATCAACGCCGTCGCTCAGGCGGATGTAGCCTTTTACCGTCGGCAACTGGTCGCGCAACTGGACGATCAGCGGCACAAAGTCGTCATGCACCAGCACCAGGTGATCCTCGGCATGGTTCATGGTGTAGCGCACCTGCTCGGGTGACAGCCGCACGTTGACGGTATGCAGCACCGCGCCGAGCATCGGCACGGCAAAGAAGCACTCCAGCGCGCGGTGGCTGTCCCAGTCGAGCAAGGCCACGGTGTCGCCGGGTTTGACTCCGGCCCGGGTGAGCACATTGGCCAGGCGCTGGATGCGTTCGAGCAAGGTGGTATAGCTGTAGCGCAGTTTGTCGGCGTAGACGATTTCCTGGCTGGGCTGATAGCGCACGCCTGACAGCAGCAGGCGCTTGATCAGCAACGGGTAGCTGTAGGCCCCGGGGGCCGGTTGCATGATGCGGGTGGTGGTCATGGGCGCGTCCTTCACAGTTGCTCGGCCTTCAGCAGGTACAGGCTTTGGCTGCCGGCCTTGACGCTGGCGCTGAGCGAATGGATGCGCGGCAGCAAGCGCGCAAAATAGAAGCGTGCGGTGCCCAGCTTGCTCTGGTAGAAGGTGCCGTGCTGATCCAGGACGACGTCAGCCATCTGTGCCCACAAGTAGGCATACAGCGTGTAGCCAAACACTTGCAGATACTCCACCGCCGCCGCGCCGATTTCCTGGGGGTTGCCCTGGGCGCGATCGAGCACCCAGGCGGTCAGGTCGTCCAGGTTGGCCAGCGCGAGCAACAACGGCGTCTTGAACTCGGCGCGTGACGGCGTCAGAGCCTGGGCAAAAGCCTTGATCTCCTGCGCCAGCGCCGCGTAGCTGCGGCCACCGTCGGCAACCAGCTTGCGCCCGAGCAGGTCCAGGGCCTGGATGCCATTGGTGCCTTCGTAGATCTGGGTGATACGGCAATCGCGAATCAGCTGCTCCTGGCCCCATTCGCGAATGTAACCGTGGCCGCCGAACACCTGTTGACCGTGCACGGTGGTTTCCAGGCCCATATCGGTCAAAAATGCCTTGGCCACCGGGGTCAGCAGCGCCACCCGTGCTTCGGCCTGGGCACGCTCATCGGCGTTTTCACTGTACTTGGCCAGGTCCAGTTGCAGTGCAACGTAGGTGGAGAACGCCCGCCCGCCTTCGTTCAGCGCCTTCATGGTCAGCAGCATGCGCCGTACATCCGGGTGCACGATGATCGGGTCGGCCGCCTGTTCAGGCGCCTGCGGCCCGGTAGATGCGCGGCTTTGCAGGCGTTCGCGGGCATAGGCAACGGCGTTCTGGTACGAGCGCTCGCCCAACGCCAGGCCCTGGATACCCACGCCCAAGCGCTCGTAGTTCATCATCGTGAACATGGCGTTGAGACCTTTATTGGCCTCGCCCACCAGGTAGCCGGTAGCGCCGTCGAAGTTCATCACGCAGGTGGCCGAAGCCTTGATACCCATCTTGTGCTCGATGGAGCCGCAACTCACCGCGTTGGCCTGGCCCAACCCGCCGTCTTCCTCGACCATCAGCTTGGGTACCAGGAACAGCGAGATGCCCTTGGCGCCGGCCGGTGCATCCGGCAGCTTGGCCAGCACCAGGTGAATGATGTTCTCGGTCAGGTCCTGCTCGCCGCCGGTGATGAAGATTTTCGTGCCAGTGATCCGGTAGCTGCCATCGGCCGCAGGTTCGGCACGGGTGCGGATCAGCCCCAGGTCGGTGCCGGCATGAGGTTCGGTCAGGCACATCGACCCCGACCAGCGCCCTTCATACATAGGCGGCAGGAAGCGCGCCTTGAGCGTCTCGCTGGCGTGATTGAGCAGCGACAGACAGGCCCCGGCGGTGAGCATCGGGTAGAGGGCGAATGACAGGTTGGCGGCGTTGAGCATCTCCTCGACCTGGGCGGCAATGACCTTGGGCATGCCCATGCCGCCGTATTCGCTGGCCCCGGCCACGCCGACCCAGCCGTCTTCGGCGTAATTGCGATAGGCCTGGGCAAAACCGTCCGGGGTCGTCACCCGGCCCTCGTGCCAGCGGCACCCCTGCTCGTCGCCACTGCGGTTGAGCGGCGCCACCTGCTGGGCAATGAGCTTGCCGGCCTGCTCGAGAATTGCCCGCGCGGTGTCGCTATCGACCTGCTCGGCCAGGGCCGGGATCCGCGCCCACTGGCCGGGGATGTCGAATACTTCGTTGAACAGAAAATCCATGTCGCGCAACGGTGGTAGGTAATCAGACATGCGATGAACACTCGGCTTTTGGGTTGTTGACGTGCAGCCCCTCGACGTCCGTGGGGCTGGGTGAAGGCGCCCGTGCCTTGCTGGCGGGCAACAGGAAGTGCGACAGCGCCGGGATCAGGATCAGCGCACCGAGCATGTTCCAGAGGAACATGAAGGTCAGCAGGATGCCCATGTCGGCCTGGAACTTGATCGGCGACCAGGCCCAGCCCACCACCCCGGCGGCCAGGGTGATGCCGACCAGGCCCACCACCCGGCCGGTAAAGGCCACGGCATTCTTGTAGGCCTGGGCCAGCGACAGGCCCTGGCGCTGGTAATGCAACTGCACGCTGAGCAGGTACAGCGCATAATCCACGCCAATGCCCACGCCCAGGGCGATCACCGGCAAGGTGGCGACCTTGACGCCAATACCCATGGTCACCATCAGCGCCTCGCACAGCACCGAGGTGAGCATCAGTGGCAATACCGCCACCAGGGTCGCGCGCCAGCTGCGAAAGGTGATCAGGCAGAACAGCGTCACTGCCAGGTACACCAGCAACAGCATGCTGCGGTTGGCGTCGCGCACCACGATATTGGTCGCCGCCTCGATCCCGGCGCTGCCGGCCGCCAGCAGGAACTGGCGATCCTCGCCGCTGTTGGCCTGGGCAAAGCGCTCGGCAATCGCCACCACCTGATCGAGGGTGTCGGCCTTGTGGTCCTTGAGGTAGGCGATCACCGGCATCAGCGAGCAATCGTTGTTGAACAGTTCCGGGGCATTGACCGAGGCTTGCTGGGCGGCGTAGTTGAGTACGTCCTGGTTGCGCTGGATGCTGCTCAGCTTGGGGTTGCCCTCGTAGGTGCCTGCGGTTATCTGCCGGACCGCGTTGGTCAGCGACAGGGTGGTCTGCACTTGCGGGTTCTGCTGTAGCGCCCAGGCCAGGCGGTCGGCGAGCACCAGGGTCTGGTAGCGCAGGCAGCCTTCCGGGGCGGTCTTGATCATCACCGCAAAGGTGTCGCTGGACAGCGCGTAATGGCTGGTGATGTAGGCGTTGTCGCGGTTATAGCGAGAGTCGGCGTGCAGCTCCGGGGCACCGCTGTCGAGGTCGCCGATCTTCAGTTGCAGACTCAGCCAGAAACCGCCGGCACCGAGCAATGCGGCCACCAGCACCGCGGCGCTGGCCCATTTGCGTTCGGTGAAGCGGTCGAGCACGTCCCAGAGTTTGCCGAAGCCACGGTGCTCGGCCGCGCGCAGGTCGATACGCAAGGCCCGTTCCGCCGCCTTGCGCCCGACGCCCACGTACGACAGCGCTACCGGCATCAACAGCAGCGAGGTGAAGATCAGCACGGCGACACCGATGCTGGCGGTAATCGCCAGGTCCTGGATCACCGGGATATCGATCAGCATCAGCACGGCAAAACCCACCGCATCGGCCAGCAAGGCGGTAACGCCGGCGACGAACAGGCGCCGGAAGGTGTAGCGCGCAGCGATTTGCCGGTGGGTGCCGCGGCCGATGTCCTGCATGATGCCGTTCATCTTCTGCGCCGCGTGGGACACGCCAATGGCGAAGATCAGGAACGGCACCAGGATCGAATACGGGTCGATGGCATAGCCCAGCCAGGCGACGATACCCAGCTGCCAGACCACCGCCGTCAACGAGCACAGCACCACCAGCAAGGTGCTGCGCACGCAGCGGGTGTAGAGGTAGATGATCAGCAGCGTGGTCAGCACCGCCAGGGCGAAGAACAGCATCACCTGCAGCAGCCCGTCGATCAGGTCGCCCATCAGCTTGGCGAAGCCGATCACGTGCAGCTTATAGACACCACCCGCTTCGTAGTGCGCGCGCAATTGCTCGAGCTTGACCGAGAACCCGTGGTAGTCGATGCCGGCGCCGGTCGCCGAGGCCTGGTCGAGCAGCGGCACGATGAGCATGCTTGATTTGAAGTCGCGGGCCACCAGGCTGCCGACGATGTTGGCCCGCTCGATGTTCTGGCGCAGCTGCTGGATGTCGGCGGCCGAGCCCTGGTAGGCATCGGGCATCACCGGCCCGCCCTGGAAGCCCTCTTCGGTGACTTCGGTCCAGCGCACCGCCGGGCTCCACAGCGACTTCATCCAGGCGCGGTCGACCCCCTGGCTGAGGAACAGCTCGTCGTTGATCTGGCGCAGGGTCTGCAGGTAAGCCGGGTCGAAGATATCGCCACGGGTATTTTCCACCACCACCCGCAATGAATTGCCCAGGCCGCGCAGGGACTGGCGGTTGTCCAGGTAATTCTGGATGTAGGGATGGCCCTGCGGGATCATTTTCTCGAAGCTGGGCCGCAGTTCCAGGCGGGTCAGGGCCATGTAGCCCAGCACCACGGTGACCAGCAGCATGCACAGCATGAACGGCAGCCGATGGTTGAACACCAGGCGTTCGAGACGATTGCCGGAGCGCGCGTCGAAGTCGCCGAGGTTGCGGATCACCGGCAAGGTGTCTTGTTGGATGTCGGCCATCAGGGTTTTCTCTTATTATGGCTGCTGCGGTTGTTCGAGGGCCAGGGTGCGAATGCCACGCTCACCGACCAGCACCAGGTCGGCGGCGCTATCGAAGGCCGCGCCGCTGACCGGGGCGCGCTGGGCTTGCGTCACGGGGCTGAAGCTGGCGCCGTCATCACCGCTGACCAGCAGATCGCCGGCCTGGCTCGCCAGCCAGAAACGCCCGCTGGCGTCGAGGCTGGCGGCGGTGATGCTGCTGGTCAGATCCGTTTTGACCGCTTGCCACTGGGCACCGCCGTCGGTGCTGCGCAACACATGGCCGCGCAGACCGTAGGCCAGCAGCGTCCCAGGCTTGCCAATGACGCCGAAGTAAGTGCCGGCATACGGCGTGGACAGCCGCTGGAAGCGTTCGCCATCGGCGCTCAACTTGAGCAGCAGACCCTGCTCGCCGCTGATGTACAGCGCGCCGTCGACGCTGGCCAGGCCGGTCAGGTGCAGGCCCTGCGGGTTGTCACTGCGCTCGAGCCAGGGCGTCCAGTGCTGGCCGCCGTCACGGGTGTGCAGCAGCAGGTTGAACACCCCGACTGCATAGCCGTGGCGGGCATCGGCGAACCACACGTCGAGCAACGGCTTGTCGGCGCCCTCTGCCACCAGGCGCTCGCCCTCGCCTACCCAGCTCGCCCAGGCCGGGTCCGTGGGCGCCGCCAGGGCTTTGGCCTGGTAATACGCCAGCACCTGGTCACCGAGCCCCCGGCCGTCCAGTTGCTTTTCCCAGCTCAGGCCGCCATCGCGGCTGTGCAGGATCACCCCGTCGTTACCCACCGCCCACCCAAGCTCCGGCGTCGCGAAGGTCAACGCATTGAGGTCGGCGCTGACCGGCACCTGTGCCTGTTGCCAGTGACTGCCATGGTCATCCGAGTACAGGATGTGCCCGCGCGGCCCCACCGCGACCATCCGTGCGCCGGCGCGGGCGACATCGCGCAAGGCGCTGCTCGCGGCCAGCGCACTGGGCAGCGCTGGCAGGTCGAGCACGTCGACGTAAGGCTCGGCCTGGACCGCGCCCTGCAGCGCGGCCCAGGCCAGCAGCAGCACGCTGCAGCGTTTGAACATATCCATCCCTGATCCTCCTCAAATGCGTGCTCGACAGGCTCAGCGAATGCCGGCCCCGGCCAGGGACTCGGGCGACCACTGGGTGCGCGACAGCGGCTCGATATAACGAATGCCGCCGTAGGCACCGACCACGCCATTGAGGTTGTAGGTGCCGCCGATCAGGTCGTAGATCATGAACGGCGTGGCATCCGGGGTCTGTTTGTCGTAGCTCTGGCTGAGGAAGGCGAAGGAGCCGCGGTACAGCTGGCCACGGGCGTCATACTGGTCCGAGGCCAGGGCAATCCAGCTGTCCTCGTCGAGGTAGAAGCGGCGCTTGTGATAGATATGCCGGGCGCCGTCCTTGAGCTTGCCTTCCACCACCCAGACCCGGTGTTTTTCCCAGCGCACGAACTGCGGGGCCAGGTGATTGGCCGTGGTCAGCTGCTTGACGTCGGTGTTGTAGGTCAGCCGGTAGGTGTTGTAGGGCACGTACATTTCCTGCTTGCCGACCAGGGTCCAGTCGTAGCGGTCCAGGGCGCCGTTGAAGACGAACACGTCATCGTAGGTGCCCGAGCCCGACGTGCCCGGGTTGGGCGTGTCATAGGCCAGGTTCGGCGCCAGCTTGACCCGGCGCTGCCCCGGCAGGTACTGCCAGGCGCTGCGCGGCTGCACCAGCGGGTTGGCGGCATCGCGCAGCATCATCGCCTCACCGGCGCGCCGGGCTGGCGCGGTGTAGGTGAGCTTCATCTGGTAGTAGGTGTCCTTGGCGCCGATCGGCTTGGCCATGTCTTCGTAGATCGGGTAGCTGATGTTGGCCTGGCCGGTGGTGCTCAAGGTCGCGTTGCCGGCAGCATCGACGTTCCACGAGTCGTACTTGGCGGTCATGCTCACGCCCTGGTAGCGCAGGAGGAAGTTCCACATGGCCTCGGCGCCGGTCTGCGGGATCGGGAACGGAATACCCGGCAGCACGTTGTCGACCGCACTTCCGCCCTCCTGGCTGCGAGCGCCGACGGCGTTCTTCAGGGTGTTGTCGAGCACCGGCTGCGGCAGTGCCACGCTGCGATGGGTGGGGTAGACATCGACGCGAAAGCTCGGGAAACGCTTGAGCAGTTCCTGGGTGGTGGCGGTCAGTTGCCCCTTGTACTGCTCGGCATTCTTGCCATCGATGACCCGCAGCGGTTTTTCCTCGGCGAACGGGTCCGGGCGCATGCTTGCACCGCTCTTGAACGCCGCGGGTGGGGTGACCAGGCCGCCCTGGTAGGCGGGGATCGAACCGTCGGCGTTGGCGGCCTTATCTGCGCCGATGGGCGTCAGGCTGGTGCCCAGGCGCGCGGCCTGTTCGGTGGAGACAGCGGCGTGAGCCGCGTTCAGGGCAGCCAGCGACAGGCACGTGGCCAACAGGGTGTGCACGTAGTTCATGATTGTTGTTTTCCTGTGTGACTCAGAAGGTGGTTTTCAGGGTCAGGTACAGCGCGCCACGGTCCTCGGTGGTAGCAGCGCCGCCAGAGAACGCGGCGTAACCGCCGCCGTAGCAGGTGTAGTCCTGTTCGCCGTCCAGGGCGTTGGGGGTAGTGCCGTCGGTCTGGCCGTTGTCGCAGGACTGGGTCTTGCCAAAGCCATCGACGTACTTGAGGTCGACGAAGTACTGGTTGTAGATCGCCGCGCTCAGGCCCACGGCGTAGTTGCCGGTGTTCTCGGCGCCACCGCCCTGCACCGGCGATACGCCGTCCAGGCCGAGGTTGATCGACAACGGCATGCTCAGGTCCATGCCAGGGAACACCTGGTACCAGGTCGGGGTGAAGTTGACCGCGATCCCCCAGTTGTCGCGGGTCGGCTGGTCGATGCCGCGGTAGCTGCCCTTGCCCTTGTACAGGGCCTCGTTGTGGCTATCGAGCTTGAGCAGGTTGCTGTAGAACAGCTCGCCCAGCAGGGTCGCCGAATCGAACAGCGGCGTATCGCCAAGGGTCATCAGGCCGTTGAGGGTCCAGTGCAGGGTGTCGCCGGTGGCGCTCATGCTGTCGCCGTCCGACGGCAGTTCATACACCACGCCGCTGCTTGGCAAACGCGCAGGCAGCAGGCCGAAGCCCCCGCCCAGGCCGGCCTGCCCCGGTGCACTGAGAATCGCCGGAACACTCGCCAGGGGCATGTTGTGGCGAATGTTCAGGTCGCTGCCGACGCTGATACCGCCGACATCCTTGGACAGGCTCAAGCCGTAGATATCGATGTTGTCGGCATAGGCGAACTGATACGTAGCGCTTTGCAGCGAGTTGTAGAGGTTGCCCACCGCGCCCTGTGCGCTGCCCGGCGGGTTGCCGAACGGACCGTTGGCGACGGTCAGGCCACGGGCATCAAGCCAGGCCTGGGGCAGGATTTCCGAGGTCTTGCGGTAGTAGAAGCCCAGGGTGCCGCCCAGCCATTCGGGCGACCACTTGGCCATGACGCCCCAATCGCCGCGTTTGTCCGGGGTCAGGTCGTGGCCACGGCGGATGTTGGTCAGCGCGCCGCGCACCGGGATCAGCCCCGGAGTGCCGGTATGGCCGAGCAGGAAGCTCTGCGCGCCCTCGCCCACCAGGTCCGAGCCCCCGTAGTAGGTGCCCGCTTCCGGCAGCCGCGCGGCATCCCAGTCGAGGAAGTACTGCGCGCCGACGCTGAGCTCGGGGTTGACCAGAAACGCCGTTGAGAGCTGGTTGCGCGGCACGAACAGTTCCTTGGCTTCGGTGCCGGGAGACGCGGCCAGCTTGGCCAGGTCCAGGCCCGACTGCCCATAGCTCAGCGAATGCACCGGGTTGAGCAGGGTTTCGCCCCAGAACAGGTTGTGCTGGCCAAGCTTGCCGCTGATCTCGGATGAGTCGCCCACTTCACGGCGCATGAACACGAAGGCATCGAGCACTTCCCCGGACGGGCCGCTGTAGTAGCGCTGGGCGTAGTTGCTCAGGTGCGGGCTGCCCAAGGGCACGCCGGTGCCGGGCAAGCCGTTGAGGCTGGGGTTGATGCCCGACTGGCCACCGTTGCCGTTGACGAACGGGTTGGAGTTGGAGCCGGTGTTGTCATAGGCCTTGTCGTACCAACTGGCGGCGCTGACACGAAAGCCCATGTTGCCCTGGTAGATCACGTCCAGTTCGGTGAGCAGGTCCACGCGATTGGTGACCGTGGTCCCGGCCTTGCGGAAGTTGTAGTTGCCGTCGTTGTTGTTGGGGGTCGCCAGCAGGCGCTTGTCGGCGCTTTCGGTGCGCACGCCATAGTTGTACTTGACCGTATTATCCAGGCGCACGGCCCAGTCTTCACTGCCGGTATCGACCTCAAACGCCTGGGCGCCGGGTAGCGCCAGCAGGCCGATGGCGCAGGCCAGCAGGCAGCGCTGTGGCTTCACAGCACGGTGAATGCGAGGGTTTGGCATCGCGATGACTCCACTTATTGTTATTGTTTTTTTTCGCTGCCCGTCGTTTGCGGGCTTGGCTCAAGCGTCCGTGCGCTACTGCAGCATTAGCGATCCAGGGCCTGGATCAGGGTTTCAGCCAGGGGCCAGGGGCCGTAGCCGGCTGCCGGGTTCAGGTGGCCGACGGCGCCAAGTTCGAGCAACTGGCTGCCCCAGCCGCGCGCCATGGTGCTGACCGCCTCGAGGCTGGCCAGATGATCATCGCTACTGGCGGCGACGATGCTGGGGAACGGCAGCGGCGTGATCGGCAGCGGGCTCCAGCCGTTGGCGCGCAGGCTGTCCGGGCTTGGGTAGGCGGCGGGCCACGCCGCTTGCAGGTCCGGCGGCGCCGCCAGCAGCGCGCCCTTGATCGGCCGCTGATAGCGCGCGGCCCAATGGGCCACCATCAGCACCCCGGCGCTGTGCGCTACCAGCACTACCTCGCCGTCGATCTGCTGCAGCACCTGCTCGATGGCCTCGACCCGGGCATTGCAGTCCAGGCCGTTGCGCTGCAGCGGTGGCACCGTGTGCACCTTGGCCAGGCGCGCCGCCAGCAGGGTCTGCCAGTGTTCGGCAACGTGCTCGCGCAGGCCGGGGACGATCAGGACAGTTGCGCGGGTATGCAGTTTTTCCACGTCGGCACCTATGCTCAAGACAGTCCGCTCGCAGGTAATCTCGAGCGCTTGCACAGCCACAGTAATCAGCCCTCCCCCCTGGCGCTTTACATTGCGCGTCAGCGACTTTTCATTTGGTGACAGCGCTGCCGGCAAACGACCGGGCGCTCAGCAATAGCGGGGGTTGGCCGACGGAGCGCTGCTGCAGGCGGCTTCTCATTTGACGACACCCGCGCTATAACGAGTGACCCGCCACAGAAGCGGGACGCCCGATGACCACGCGTGGAAAACAACAACAATGACCGCCCTCGTACGTGCTGCAAGCCTGACCAACTACCTTGAGGTGTCTCGCCACCTTGGGCTCAACCCCCACGCCCTGTTGGCCCAGGTCGGCCTCAGCACCGCCCTGCTCGACGATCCTAACCAACGCATTGCGGTGTCCAGCGTGGTGACCCTGCTGGAAGAGTCGGCGCGGGTCAGTGGCTGCGAAACCTTCGGCCTGCGCATGGCCGAGCTGCGCCAGCTCTCGGATTTTGGCGAAATCAGCCTGCTGCTCAGCCACCAGCGCACCCTGCGCGATGCCCTGCAGGTGATCGTCCAGTACCGGCACTTGCTCAATGACGCCCTGGCCATCCATATCGAAGAAGCCGGCAAGACCGTGATCATTCGTGAAGAAGTGGTCACCGACCAGCCCCAGCGCGGCCGGCAGGCAACGGAACTGGCGATTGGCGTGATGTTGCGTTTGTGCGCCGCGCTGCTGGGGGCTCACTGGCACCCGATCAGCGCCAATTTCACCCATACCGCCCCGGCGGACCTGGCGATTCATCGGCGCATTTTTGGCTGCAAGCTGGTGTTTGGCAGCGAATTCAATGGCATCGTCTGCCCGGCTACCGACCTCGACACCGCCAACCCCTTGGCCAACGAGGCCATGGCGCGCCTGGCGCAGCGTTACCTGGACACCTTGCAGGCCGGTGGCAAGCTGTCGCTGGAGCTGGAAATGCGCAAGACCATCTACCTGCTGCTGCCCATGGGCCGGGCGACCATCGAGCAAGTGGCACAGACCCAGGGCATGAACGTGCGCACCTTGCAGCGGCGCCTGGAAGAATGCGGGGTGACCTTCAGCGACCTGATCAACGGCGTGCGCCGTGACCTGGTGATCCGTTACCTGGAAAACCCCAGCTACTCGCTGGGACGGATTGCCGACATGCTGGGGTACTCGATGCCCAGCTCATTTACCCGCTGGTTCATCGCCCAGTTCGGCATGCCGCCGGCCAGCTGGCGGGCGCAGCATGATCGCCGGCAAGAGCAGCACTGAATGGATTGCGACCGCTGCGCGCTCGATCGCGGGGCAAGCCCGCTCCTACAGGTTCGGCGTACACAGATACATTGTGGGAGCTGGCTTGCCAGCGATGAGGCCAGTTCAGCCGGCACATCAGGCGTTGCCTGGACTACCATCGCTGGCAAGCCAGCTCCCACAAGTTCGCGGAGCATGCAGAACGGTTGTGGGCAACCGTCTACAACCCCCAGTGCATCAACGCCAACACCAGCAGCACCAGGAACACCGTCTCACCCACCATCAGCGCAATCGGCTTGAAGCCCACCGCTGCCAGTTCCTTGAGCTGAGTCTTCATTCCCAGGGCGCTGATCGCCACCACCAGGCACCAGCGGGACAGATCGTTGACCCCACCCTGCACCGCCGCCGACACCCAGCCGGTACTGTTGACGCAGGCCAGCAGTACAAAACCGACCGCAAACCACGGCAGCAACGGCGGCCGCTGCCCGCTCGCATCCCCACCGGCCCGCCGGGTAATCATCGCCGCACAGACAATCACCGGCAGCAACATGGCCACGCGCATCAGCTTGACCACGGTCGCCACGTCCCCGGTCTCGGTCGACATGCTGTACCCCGCCCCCACCACCTGTGCCACGTCGTGAATGGTCGCACCGAGAAACACCCCGGCCTGTTGCGGCGACAACTGCAGCCAGCCGGCAATCATCGGGTAGAGGATCATCGCCAGGGTCGACAACGCCGACACGCCGATCACGGTAAACAACGTGGCGCGCTCTTTTTGCGGGTGATGGGGCAAGGCCGCGGCCAGGGCCAGAGCCGCCGAAGCCCCGCAGATCGCCGTGGCACCGCCGGTAAGCATGCCGAACAAGCGCTGAAAGCCCAGGGCACGGGCCGCCACCACCGAAACCAGGATGGTCACCACCACCAGGATCACCACCAGCGCCACCGGTTTCCAGCCCAGGCTGGCGATCTGGCTCAGGGTAATGCGCATGCCCAGCAGCGCCACCCCCAGGCGCAACACTGTGCGCGCGGTAAATTCAATCCCGGCCTTGCAACGGCCATCGGCCGCGAGAAAGTTCAGGGCCATGCCCAGCAACAAGGCAAACAACATCACCGGGGCATCGTAGTGCTCACTGAGAAAGCTGGCCGCCGCCGCGGCGATCAGGCTGACGATAAAGCCCGGCGCCAGTTCCCGGGCACGGTGGTTGACGGCGGCAATTGCGATCACGCTCATTGGCCCGGTTCCTTGCACGCTAAGACGATGAACAGTTGCTCGCCCTGGCGCTCGACCGGGTAGCTGGCAACCTTGAGTTGATTGGAGTTGAGCAAGTAGCCGCTGGCCAGATCAAAGCGCAAGCCATGGGCGCAGCACTGGATCACCCGCCCGTCCAGGCGCCCGCCGCACAGCGAGGCGCCCTGGTGCGGGCAACTGTCGTCGATGGCGTAAAAGGTGTCAGCGACGTTGAACAGCGCCACGCTCTTGCCTTGCCATTCGAGCAGCACCCGCCCGTCACGCGCCGGCACTTTGTCGGCCGGTACCGGATAGCGCAGGCTCATGCCGGGACCACTTCTTCCAGGGCGTCGCCCATGGCCTGCAGCAGCACCGCGACCGGCTGGGCGCCCGATACCCGCAGGCGCTGATTGAAACGAAAACACGGCACGCCATCCGCGGCGCGATCATTGGCGCCAATGAACGGGCTGGCATCGCCGCGCAGGCAATCGGCAACCTGGGCCGGCTCCAGGCCACAGGCGCGGGCGATGTGCAGCAAGGTAATCGGATCGCCCAGGTCCTTGCCCTGCTGAAAGTAGGCGGCAAACAGCTTGGCCAGCAGGGCTTCAACCCGTTCCGGCGAGCCCAGCGCCACGGCGCGCTGCAGCAGACGATGGGCGTCGGCGGTATTGGGCATGCGACTGATACGGGCAAAAGCGATATCCACCCCGGCAGCCTCGGCGGCGGCGCGCACCTGCGCCTGGCGCAGGCGTACCGCCTCATCGCTGCCCAGGCGCTTGCGGTAGAAGGCCTCGAACGGCTGCCCGGTCCTGGCGATCTGCGGCAGCAACTGCACCCCGCGCCAGTGCAGGCTCACCTCAACTTCCGGCTGCTCGCGCCGCAACTGCTCCAGGGCCCGCTGCAGATGAGCCTGGCCGATCAGGCACCAGGGGCAGATAAAGTCAAAGAACACTTCGATCGACAACACTTGTTTCACGGTTTCAACTCCTCGGCCGCACCGGGTTCAACCGCATGCGGGTTGTCGAGGCGGGCCATGTCACGGTGGTAATGACGCTTGGCGATGAAGAACACCGCGGCGGCGCCGATGCTGATCAGCGGCACCAGCTGAAAGGCGGCGTGCAGGCCGATCAGGTCGGACACCCGACCGGTAATCAAAGGCCCGGTCGCCAGGCCAAGCAGGTTGTTGGCCAGGGTCAGGGTGGCAAAGGCGGTGCCGTGCACCGAGTAATGAGTGAGGTTGGCGACCATGGCGCTGGACGGGCCGTTGGTGCCGGCAGCAACCATCATTCCCAGGCAGATCAGCACCAGTTGCGCCGTGCCCGAGGGCAGCGCGAAGGCCAGCGACAGCAACAGGCAGCTACCCAGGCAATAGCCGATGGCCAGGCTGATCTTGCGGTCCGGGCGCTGGCGGCCGAGGCGGTCGCAGAGCATGGCGCAGAGGATCATGCCAATGCCGCTGCACAGCACGATGATTGCCGCCACCACGCCGGCCTGGTCGGTGCCCATGGCGTAGTAGCGATTCAGGTAGCTGGGCATCCAGACGATCACCGTGCCGCCAACGAACAACTGCAAGCCACTGCCCACGTAAGCGGCGATCACCGAACGGCTGCCGTACAGGGTGTGCAGTGGCCGGGCGATCTTGCACGCGGGGGCGTTGACGCGCTGCGGGGCGATCTTCGCCTCCTTGACGATCAGCGGGTACAGCAACGCCAGCAACAGGCCGAACAAGGCCATGCCGGCAAACGCCCAGCGCCAGCCAAAGTGCTGGGCCATCAAGCCGCCCAGGGCCATGCCCAGTACCGAGCCGAACATGCCGCCGGCCATGAAGGCACCGGCCAGGGTGGCGCGCATGTCACGGGGGAACACTGCGACCACCACGGCAATGCCGACGCTGCCATAGGCCGCCTCACCGACGCCGACCAGAAAGCGCGCGGCAAACATCTGCGGGTAGTTGTCGGCCAGGGCGCAGCCGAGGGTGGCCAGGCTCCAGAGCACGGCCATCAGCACCAGGCTCCTGATCCGCCCGAAGCGGTCGGCCAGCAGCGACAAGGGAAAGGTCAGCAGGCCGACCATCAGCGCGACAATGCCGCTGAGCAGGCCCAACTGGCTGTCGCTCAGGGCCCATTCGGCCTTGAGCAGCGGAAATACCGCGTTGAGTACCTGCCGCGACATGTAGTCGGAAATCAGCAGGCCGAAGGTCAAGGCAAAGACAATCCAGGCATATCGCCGTGGAATGCCCCGTGAAGTGTCGGCGCCGTCGTCTGTGGCGCTGGCGAGATAGGCGGCCATGCTGCCTCCTTGGGGTTGTCTGGCATGAGTTTTATTGTTTTTGAAAAGCCCGACGGTCAGCGCTGCGGATCGGCGGCCCGGCACGTAAACACGTACCGGGCCTGGCCAATCAGGCGCGCTGCGGCACACCCTTCTGGCCCGGCTGGCGGTTAGGCGCCATGCCGTTGGCCTGGAGGGTCTGCTCGATGCTGCTGTACTGCTCGCCAATGCGGTAGATGGCCCGCGCTTCCTTGCCGTTGGCAATCTCACGGCCCAGTTCATGGGCCACGCGCACGGTCTGCTGGATCTGCTGCACCGAACCGAAGCGCTTGCCGTGTTGGTCGATGATGGTGTCTTCGTTGCCGCAACGCGGGTGCAGCCCCATGGCCAGGGCCATGGTGTTGAACGGCAGCACGTTTTTCAGCAGCGATTCGGCGGTCAACGTGCAGCCGTTGGGCGCACGGTGAATGAAGTTGAAGAAGTTGAACGGGTTGGGGCCGTCGAAGCCGCCACCAATGCCGATCCAGGTCAGGTTTAGCGGGCCCATGTAGTCACCCTTGCGCACAATGCGTTCGAGGGTTTCCAGGGCGTGCATGCCGGTCAGCTGGAAATGCGGCTGGATACCGCTCGCCTGCAAACGGCGCAGGTGTTCGCGCACCCAGGCGGGACCGGCCGGTACGGTCATTTCGCTGTAGGCGGCCTGGATCGCCGGATGGGCCAGGGAGGTACCTTCCAGGTACTGCGGATACAGCAGCTCCATGATGTTCATCTGCGTGGTGTTGATCGCCACGGTGACCTGATCGGGCTTGGGCGTCAGCTCTGCGAGCATGTGCCGGGTGTCATCGGACAGCCACTTGGCCGCCTCGCCATCGCTTTCCGGGGCGAACGAGATCGAACCGCCGACCTGGATGATCATCTCCGGCACCGCTTCGCGCACGCCGGCAATCAGTTCGTTGAATTTCGACAGGCGCTTGGAGCCCTTGCCGTCCAGTTCGCGCACGTGCAGGTGGAGCACGGTGGCGCCGGCGTCATAGCAGTCGACTGCCTTTTGCACCTGTTCGTCCATGGTCAGCGGGATGTCTTCGGGAAAGTCCTCTGGCATCCATTCCGGGCCATAAGGGGCGACGGTGATCACCACCTTTTCCATGTTTTCCGGGTGCAACGAATCGTCGAAGAATTGCATGCTGTAGTCCTCGGTCTTGTTATTGTCCTGGGGTGTTGCGGGCCTTCAGAAGGTGCGGTCGCCCTTGATCCCGGCGCGCTCCATCTTGCGGTGGCAAGGCGGGTAGTCCATCACCGCGTAGTGCTGGGTGCTGCGGTTGTCCCAGATCGCCACGCTGTTGGGCTTCCAGCGCCAGCGCACCTGGTATTCGGGCAGGTAGGCCTGGCTGATCAGGTAGCGCAGCAGATCACTGGCACCGGGGTTGGCGTCCTGGCCGAAACGCACCCGCTGCGGGGTGTGGTAGTTGCTGAAGTGGGTGGTGAAAGCATTGACGAACAGCACCTGCTCACCGGTTTGCGGGTGGGTACGCACCACCGGGTGTTCGGCATCGGGGAACTGCGCCTTGAGCGCCAGGCGTTTTTCCATCGGCATCGCGGCGCCAAAACTGGCCTCGATGCTGTGCCGGGCGCGCAGGCCCTCGATCTTGGCTTTCACATCCTCCGGCAGGTTCTGGTAAGCCAGCACCATGTTCGCCCACATAGTGTCGCCGCCTACCGGCGGGCATTCCACACAGCGCAACACGCAGCCCATGGGCGGTGCCTCGCGCCAGGTGGCGTCGGTGTGCCAGGCGTTTTCGTAGCGGTCGGCGGGCTGCTCCGGGCGCTTGTAGATCTGTACCAGACCCGGGTGCTCGGGGTCGCTGCCGGCCACCGGGTGGTCTTCCAGCTCGCCAAAGCGCCGGGCAAAAGCGACGTGCTCGGCGCGGCTGAAGGTCTGATCGCGCAGGAACAGCACCCGGTGCTTGAGCAACTGCGCACGCAGTTGCTCGAACAGGTCGTCGTCATGAATCGCATCTGCCAGATTGACCCCGGTGACTTCGGCACCGAGAGCGCAGGTCAGTTGTTCGATGTGCATGCTGTTGCCCTCTTCAGATGACGAAGATCGACGAGCCGGTGGTCTTGCGCGCTTCCAGGTCACGGTGGGCCTGGACCGCATCCTGCAACGCGTAGTGCTGGTTGATCTCGATCTTGATCCGCCCGCTGCTGACATGCTCGAACAGCTCGCCGGCAAGGTCGGCCTTCTCGGCCGGGTCGGCGATGTAGTCGGCCAGCGCCGGGCGGGTCAGGTGCAATGAGCCTTTGATCGCCAGGATCTGCGGGTCGAACGGGGTGATGGTGCCGGAGGCAGTGCCGACGCAGACCATCAGGCCACGGCGCTTGAGCGAGTCCAGCGAGGCCATGAAAGTGCTCTTGCCGACGCTGTCGAACACCACATTGACGCCGACGCCATCAGTCAGCTCGCGTACGCGTTTGGCCACGTCTTCATGGCTGTAGTTGATGGTGTGGTTGCAACCATGGGCGCGGGCCACTTCAGCCTTGGCCTCGGTGGACACCGTGCCGATCACCGTCAGGCCGAGCAGGCGTGCCCACTGCGAGACAATCAGGCCGACACCGCCGGCAGCGGCGTGCAGCAGCACCGTGTCACCGGGCTTGAAGTCATACAGGCGGCGCATCAGGTAGGCCGAGGTCAGGCCGCGCATGGTCATCGCTGCGGCGGTTTCGAAGGCGATGGTTTCCGGCAACTTGATCAAGGCTGCCGCCGGAATCAACCGCTCGGTGCAATAAGCGCCCAGGGTGTTGAGAAAACCGGTGTAGGTCACCCGGTCGCCAACGGCGACCTGGGTCACGCCCTCGCCCACCGCCTGCACCACCCCTGAGGCTTCCACGCCCATGCCGTTGGGCAACGGGATCGGATAGGTGCCGTTGCGAAAGTAGGTGTCGGCGTAGTTCAGGCCCACCGCCACCTGGCGCAGGCGCACCTGGCCCGGGCCCGGCTCGCCGACCTCGGCGTCCTCGTAGCGCAGTACCTCGGGGCCACCGGTTTCATAGAAGCGTACGACTTTGGCCATGCATGTCACTCCAGTCATCCTGACGCCGTGCGTCAATTCTTGTTGACTGGACTCTATGCCCTACGCCAGGCAGGTGCTTCGCATCGGACGACAAGCTGTTTTCATTTGATGACAAGCGCCCTGGGCTGGCCGCCTGGCGGGCTTTCTCGTAGCATGTCCAGGCCCTTCTTAGTGTCTGCGAGAGCTCGATGAAGTCCCCCGCCGGTTTGCTGTTTGCAGGTATTGAGCTGGACCGTGACAGCAGCACCCCGCTCTACCGCCAGCTGTACCTGCAGATTCGCAAGCAGATTCTTACCGGTCGCCTGCAGGGCGGCATTCGCTTGCCCTCGACGCGCACCCTGAGCCAGGAGCTGCAACTATCGCGCATCACCCTGCTCAATGCCTTCGACCAGTTGATTGCCGAAGGCTTTCTGGTCTCGCGCACCGGCGCTGGCACCTATGTCAGTGACGAGTGGCAGCGCAGCGCCGGCGCCGAGCCGCCAGCAGCGGCCGCGCCCAAGCTCTCGGACTTGAGCCGGACGATGCTGTCGCTGCGCAGCGATCATTTTCGCGGGGTGTCCTACGCCCACTGCGGCGATCAAGCACCGACCTCGTTCCTGCCCAGTCATGGCGCTTTCGAAGCCTTTCCCCAGGCATTGTGGAAGCGCCTGCTCAACCGCCACGGGCAAAAGCCGAGCAAGGCCATGCTCGGTTACGGCGAGTTGCAAGGCCTGCAGACGCTGCGCCAGGCGATTGCCGAGTACGTGTTCGACGCCCGCGGCATCGACTGCAACGCCGAGCAAGTGGTGATCGTCTCCGGCGCGCAGCAGGCCTTCAACCTGCTGGCGATGCTGCTGCTCAACCCGGACGAGCCGGTATGGATGGAAGACCCTGGTCATATCGCCGCGCGTATCGCCTTTCAGGCCCATGGCTGCCGGGTGGTGCCCGTCCCCATCGACGATCAGGGCCTCGATGTGCAACACGCCATTGGCGAATGCCCCGAGGCGCGCCTGGTGTTCACCACCCCGTCACGGCAACACCCGCTGGGTATGACCCTCAGCCACAACCGGCGCCTGGAACTGATTGACTGGGCGGCGGCCAGTGGCAGCTGGATTATCGAAGACGACTGCGACAGCGAACTGCGCTACCGCGGCCGGCAATTGCCGGCGCTGTACGCCATGGACCGAGGCGACCGGGTGATCTACGTCGGCACCTTCAGCAAGGTGCTGTTCCCTTCCCTGCGCCTGGGTTACGTGATTCTGCCCCCGGCACTGGTCGAACCGTTCTGCACCTTGCGCGCGGTGCTCGACCGCAGCCCGCCGACCCTGTTGCAGGCAGTGACCGCCGATTTCATGAGTGAAGGCCACTTCATTGGCCATATCCGTCGCATGCGGACGTTGTACCAGGCCCGCCAGCAGTGCTTGCTGGAGGTGTTGCAACGGCGCCTGGGCGGCTTTTTGCAGGTTGCCCCGGTCGAAGCCGGCATGCACCTGATTGCCTGGCTCCCGCCGCAGCTGGATGACCAGGCACTGGCCCGGCAGTTGGCCGGGCATGGCGTGCATACCTACGCCTTGAGTGACTACTGCCTCACGCGCTACTTGCCACCGGCGCTCTTGCTCGGCTTTGCCGGCACGCCCCAGGATCAGGCCGAAGCCAAGGTCGAGGCGCTGGTGCAGGCCCTCAGGGCGATTGGCCACCAGGTCTGAGCAGTGGCCTTATCAATTGATTGGTAATGGATCTATCGAGTGTTGCTCCGCGGCGCGATAAAGAACGCGCCGGTAGAACCGGTGTCCGCACCAGGAACGACTCGAATGAACACATTACAAGAACGCTTCGCTACGTTACTGAACCACAATGCCCAGGGTGCCCAGGCGCCACTGCTGACCCGCGAGCTGGCCAGCCGCCTGCTCGAGCGCCTCGACCAGGCGCGGCTGTTTGCCCACGCCTACCCGCTGCTGACCAACCTCACCCACGGGCGCGTCACCCCGTTCGACCTGCTCGACTTCGCCTACCGCCATGAACTGGCCGGCCTGAGCCTGCACATGCTCGACGGTGAGCACAACAGCCTGGGGCAAATGAACACGACGCAATTGTGCGCCTTTGCTGAAAAGGCCCGGGCCCTGCAACTGGATGTGCACCTGGAAATCAGCAGCACGCGCAAGGCCGACGTCGATGCGGTGGTGGCCGTGGCCAAGGTCATCGGCAGCCGCAACATTCGCGTGTACTCACGTTATGAAGGCCTGCTGTCACAGGTCATGGACCAGATCGGTGGCGACCTGCTGTACCTGGCCCGGCTGGCCGATGCCCACGACCTGAATTTTGATTTCGAGCAGCATGAGGAGCTCAAGAGCGACGAGATCGCCCAGTTGCTGCGCCAGGCCAACCATCCACGGCTCAATGCCCTGTTCGATTTCGGCAACATGATCAACGCCTGCGAACAACCACTGCAGGCCCTGCACAACCTCGCCCCGCATATTCGCCAGAGCCACCTCAAGGGCGTGCGGGTGGTGGCCGAAGACCAGGGCTTTGGCCACTGCGGGGTACTGCAAGGCAGCGCCGAGGACGAGCTGCCCGGCGCACGCATGCTGTTCGAGTTGCTGATGCTCGGTGAGCAGCAGCCCCAAGTGATCGCCTTCATCCTAGAACAGGAAAACCACTACCTCGCCCCGGCCTTCCGTCAACACAACGAGCCGGCCGATCCGTTCATTGCCTACCGGGAAATGAGCGACACGCCCCTGCCAGCCGGCTTGACCCTCGAGCAGATGCTGGCCGGCGAACAACGCTGGGCCAACAACCAGGTCAGCTACGTGAAGACCTTGCTGGCCGAGCTGCGCACCCTCGCCGAGCTGACCCTGGCCAGCCCTGCCAGCCTTTGAGCCCTACCCCACTACGCCTGGAGAATAACAATGACTGCGCACAACAAGGCCAAATGGTTCAAGTTCCTGATACTGATCCTGGGTGGCGGCACCGTCTACAAGCTGGCCAACCTCAAGGACGCGTTCTACGTACCCATGCAGGAGTTCATGGGCCTCTCGCACACCCAGATCGGCTTGCTGCTCAGCGCCAACGCCATCATCGCCACCGGCCTGTTCGTGGTCGGCGGCATGCTGGCTGACCGCTACGACACCCGCAAGCTGATCCCCCTGGGCCTGATCGGTACCGGCGCCCTGGGCCTGTACCTGGCCACCTTCCCGCCGTTCAGCAGCCTGATGCTGGTGTTCTGCCTGCTGGCGGTGTGCGCCGACTGCATCTACTGGCCGGCGCTGCTCAAAGCCATTCGCGGCCTGGGCAACGACCAGGAACAAGGGCGCATGTTCGGCCTGCTCGAAGGCGGGCGCGGCGTGGTCGACACCCTGGTGGCGTTTTCCGCGCTGGGCGTGTTCATTGCCCTGGGCAGCGGCGAACACGGCCTGAAAGCGGCGATCCTGTTCTACGCGCTGATCGACATCGCCGCCGGGGTGCTGACCTGGTTCTTGCTCAAAGGCAATCCGGCGCAGGCCCAGACCGGCGCCAAGAACCCGCTGGCCAACCTTATGGAGGCAATCAAGGTGCCGGCGATCTGGCTGGTCAGCTTCAACGTGTTCATGGTCTACATCGTCTACTGCGGTTTGACCTACTTCATCCCCTACCTGAAGGAAGTCTACGGCCTGCCGGTGGCCCTGGTCGGCGCCTACGGCATCATCAACCAGTACATGCTGAAAATTCTCGGCGGGCCGGCGGGCGGTTTCATCGCCGACAAACACTTCAAAAGCCCCAGCCGCTACCTGAAGTGGGCGTTTCTGGCGTTGCTGCCGATGATGGCGATCATTCTCCTGGTGCCCAAGAGCCCGGGCTTCATCTATGCCGGCATGGCCGCGACGCTGTCGTTCGCCTTCATCGTGTTTTCCATGCGCGGGGTGTTCTGGGCGCCGATGGGCGAAGTCGGGATTGCCCCGCACATCACCGGTTCTGCGTTTGGCATCGGCTGCCTGATCGGCTATGCACCGGGGATGTTCGCCTACGTCGGCTACGGCGCAATCCTTGACCACTTCCCCGGCCAGCAAGGCTACAACTACGTGTTCATCGCCATGATGCTGCTGGCGCTGATCGGCTTTGCCATCGCCAGCCGCCTGCAGCGCCTGGTGCGCAAGGCTGCGCCGCTGACGGCAGCGGCCACCGCCTAGGGCCCGGGTTACATCTCGACCTGGGTGCCCAGCTCGATCACCCGGTTCAGCGGCAGGTTGAAGTACTTGAGGTTGCTGTTGGCGTTCTTGAGCAGGAACGCGAACAGCGCCTCGCGCCAGCGCGCCATACCGATGCGCTTGGTCGGGATCACCGTCTCGCGGCTAAGGAAGTAGGTGGTGGCCATCGGGCTGAAATCCAGGTCCTTGAGGTGGCACAGCTGCAGCGCCGCCGGTACGTCGGGTTCTTCGATAAAGCCGAAGTTGAGGTTGACCCGGTAGAAGCCCTCACCAAATGCCTGTACTTCAAAACGCTGGGCCACTGGCACCCGTGGGCGATCCTGGGACACCACGGTGAGCAGCACCACCCGCTCGTGCAACACCTGGTTGTGCAGAAGGTTATGCAACAGCGCATGGGGCACGGCGTCGGCACGGGCGGTGAGGAACACCGCAGTGCCCTGCACCCGGTGCGGCGGCTGTGCGGCCAGGCTGCTGATGAACAGCGGCAGCGGCAAGGCCGACTCGTCGAGGCGCTCGACGATGATCTTGCGCCCGCGTTTCCAGGTGGTCATGAGGATGAACAAGACAATGCCGGCGATCACCGGGAAGGCACCACCCTGGAAGATTTTCGGCGCGTTGGCGGCAAAGTACAGGCTGTCGACCAGCAAAAAGCCCAGCAACAACGGCACCGCCAGCCAGCGCGGCGCCTTCCACAGCAACAAGACCACCGCCGAGGACAGCAAGGTGGTAATCAGCATGGTGCCGGTCACCGCCACACCATAGGCCGCCGCCAGTGCGCCGGACGACTCGAAGCCGATCACCAGCAGCACCACACCGACCATAAGCGCCCAGTTCACCGTACCGATGTAGATCTGCCCCTGCTCCTGGCTGGAGGTGTGCTGGATAAACATGCGCGGCACATAACCCAGTTGAATGGCCTGGCGGGTGAGCGAGAACGCACCGGAGATCACCGCCTGGGAAGCAATGATGGTCGCCAGGGTGGCCAGGGCGATCATCGGCAGCAGCGCCCAGTCCGGGGCCAGCAGGTAGAACGGGTTGCGCACCGCCTCGGGGTTGCCGAGGATCAGCGCACCCTGGCCGAAATAGTTGAGCACCAGGCCCGGCAGCACCAGCAGGATCCAGGCGCGGGCGATGGGCTTGCGGCCAAAATGGCCCATGTCGGCATACAGCGCCTCGGCGCCCGTCAGGGCCAGCACCACTGCACCGAGAATCGCCACGCCGATGCCCGGGTGCACGATAAAGAAGTTCACCGCCCAGGCCGGGTTCATCGCCAGCAGCACTTCCGGACGCTGGACGATGCCATAGATACCCAGCGCACCGAGCACGCTGAACCACAACACCATGACAGGGCCGAAAATGATACCGATGCGTGCGGTGCCATGCTTCTGGATCAGAAACAGCGCCACCAGCACCACCACCGCCAGGGGCACGACCCAGTGGTCGATGCCGTCAAAGGCCAGTTGCAGCCCCTCTACCGCCGACAGCACCGAAATCGCCGGAGTGATCATGCTGTCGCCATAGAACAGCGCAGCACCGAACAGCCCGAGCAGCACCAGCACCCGGCTCAAGCGCGGATACGGCGCCGCCGCACGCCGGGCCAGGGCCGTCAGGGCCATGATGCCGCCTTCGCCCTGGTTGTCGGCGCGCAGCACAAACAGCACGTACTTGATGGTGACAACCCAGATCAGCGACCAGAACACCAGCGACAGAATGCCGAGCACGCCGTCATGGTTGGCCTGTACGCCGTAATGGCCGGCGAAGACCTCCTTGAGGGTGTACAACGGGCTGGTACCGATATCGCCATAGACCACGCCGGCAGCGGCGATCAACAGGCTCAGTGACGAGGTTTTTACGGGGGGATGGGCGCTTGCGGAAGTTGCGGCTTGGCTCACGGTAGGACGTCTCGAAGAAATGCACGGGCAGTATCCCTTTCTGCGTAACGCGTCTTCGTAAAAAGTCCGTAAAATTTTTTTACATTTGTCGGCTGGCTGGACTGGCCCCCACAGGTCTGACGTACACCTATCTACTGTGGGAGCGGGCTTGCCCCGCGATCGATCTACAGCCCGATCACCGTCCCGGCCCACGCGCCGCCATCGTCCTGCCGAGCAATCACCAGACACTCCCCTGCCCCCTGCGCCTTGCCGATCAACGCACCCTCCCTGCCCCAGATCGCACTCTGCCCCGCCGCCTGCCAGCCACCGGTTTCACCGCCATGGTTGGCCAGCATCACCATCATCTGATGTTCGACGGCATAACCGGCCATCTGCTGGCTCTCGGCAACGATGCCCCTGTGGGAAATCAGCATCCCCGCTGCATAGACATCTGCACCGAGCCTGGCGGCATGGGCCGGGTGGCTGGGTTGCATGGCATCGGCGCAGATGGCCAACGCCAGCCGCTGGCCCCCGAGCGGCAGCAGATCGCCACCGCTGCCCGGGGTGAACACCAGGTCTTCACCGGGGTGCAGATACTGCTTGCTGTACAAGCCAACACTGCCGTCGGGGCGAAAGATCAGTGCCGCCAGCAACACCTGACCACTGCCGGGCACGCGCACCGGTGCACCGACCACGCTGTACATCGCCTGTTTACGGGCAAGTTCGCGCAACGGGTCCAGGCGCGGATCGTCCGAGCTCAGGGCCAGGTCGGGCGCGGCGTCAAGTTCATAGCCGGTCAGCGACAGTTCCGGGAACAGCAGAAACTGCACGCCCTGTTCAGCGGCCAACTGCATCATCTGCAGATGACGCTGCACATTGCCGGTAATGTCCCGGGCAATGGCAACGGTTTGAGCGCAAGCGACAGTCATTGTCATGCTTTCATCCTTAAGGAGGGGCTGTTCAACCCGTGAGCACGGCGCTCAGGTCAAGCCCGTGGGCGCCCAGTGGCGGGCACCAGTAGTAGCCGCCGGTGAGCGGCCGGCTGAAGCGGTACAGGGCGTCGACCACGCCGTCTTCCAGGCCGCTCATGCGCCGCAGCTGTACTTCGAAGGCGTCGAAGGAATGACCGAAGGCGAGGAAGGCCAGGCCGGCGCCGCGCTCGTCTGCCCAGGGCATCGAGCGACGGACGATAAAGGCCTCAGGCGCGAAGCTTTCCTGGGCGGTGCGCTTGACGTGGGCCGATTCCGGCGCGTCGTCGAGTTCTTCGTTGTCGGCCTTGCGCCGGCCGATGATGTCGTCCTGCTCGGCCTGCGGCAAAGCCTTGAAACAATTCAGGTCGTGGCGCCACAGCTGGAAGGCGGCGAAGCTCGAGCCGTTCAGGCCCGGCACATCGCTGGAAAGGATCGCCGCTTCGATGGCGGCGTCTTCCACCGGGTTCTCGGTGCCATCTTCGTAGCCGGTCAGGTCATGGCCGGTCTTGTGGCGGAAGGCATCGGTGGCCTCGGCCAGGGTGAAGGCCGGTGCCAGCAGTTGCTCCAGCTCCTGGCTGAGCAGCCACAGGTCGCCGCGGTCTTCACCGCGCAGCCACAGCCACAGATCGTGCTGGGTGCAGGGGTTGTCGACCGCCGCAGTCAGGCGTGGGAACTCGCGCAGGCCGTCGATGCTGCGGCCCAGGGCCTGCACCAGCGGCGCACCGAAACCGGCCACCACACGGCTGCCATCGACCTGTTGCAGCAGCGCATCGAGCACGCCCGGCAGCGCAGCTGGCGAGTGCAAGGTGAAAAACAGGTGGCGGGCCTGGGCGGGAACGGGGGCGGCGAGAATGCCTGGCTGAAACTGCATCGGGAATCGGGTCCTGGGGTAAAAGCGGCGATGCTACTGTCTGCTGGGCATAAACCGCAAGATAAGTAATGGATATTGAAATCCTTTCCTACACTGGCGTACATCGCCCCTTTTAAGAGTCTGCGCCATGACTGCATCACCCTTGCTCAGTGCCTTCCTGCCCATTGCCCTGGGCTTCATCATGCTCGGTCTGGGGCTGACCCTGACCCTGGCCGATTTTGCCCGGGTGGTGAAGTTCCCCAGGCCCGTGCTGATTGGCCTGGCCTGCCAGATCCTGCTGCTGCCGTTTATCTGCTTCCTGATCGCCAACGGCTTTGGCCTGGCGCCTGCGCTGGCGGTCGGGCTGATGCTGCTGGCGGCCTCGCCGGGTGGCACCACCGCCAACCTGTTCAGCCACCTGGCCCATGGCGATGTGGCCTTGAACGTGACCCTGACGGCGGTCAACTCGCTGATCGCGATCCTGACCATGCCGCTGCTGGTCAACCTGTCGCTGGCCTACTTCATGGCCGCCGACCAGGCCATCCCGTTGCAGTTCGCCAAGGTGCTGCAGGTGTTTGCCATCGTCCTGGTGCCGGTGGCCCTGGGGATGCTGATTCGCTATCTGGCGCCGGGATTTGCAACGCGCATGGAGCGGCCGATGAAAATCATTGCCGCACTGTTTCTGGTATTTACGATTGTCCTGGCGATGGTCAAGGACTGGCAGACCGTCGTCGACTATGCCCCGGTGGTAGGCGGCGCCGCGCTGTTGTTCAACCTGTTGAGCCTGAGCATCGGCTACTGGCTGCCGCGCCTGCTGAAAATCCCCAAACGTCAGGCGATTGCCATCGGCATGGAGATCGGCATTCACAACGGCACCTTGGCGATTGCCCTGGCGCTGAGCCCAACCCTGCTGAACAACTCGACCATGGCGATACCGGCGGCGATTTACAGTTTGATCATGTTCTTTACCGCGGCTGGGTTTGGCTGGTGGGTGAGCCGCGGGCATGAGCCCCTGACGGCAGGAGCGGCGCAGCAGCGCCCCGACTTGACTCGCGATTGACCGCGACGCCTACCCTTCAGCGCGCGCCAGCCTGCCGACGCCTTTGCCCTGCGCCAGGCCGCGGGGTGGCGCGCCATAGGTTCGGCGGAACAAGCGGCTGAAATGGGCCTGATCGTAGAAGCCCAGGTCCAGGGCGATGGCACTTAACGGCTGGCCGGCCAGCACCCTGGGCAAGGCCCGTTCCAGGCGCAGTTGGGTCAGCCATTGCTGCGGTGGCAGGCCGCAATGGTTGCGAAAGCGGCGCAGCAACTGCCAGGGGCTGAGGTCGGCGAAAGCGGCCATCTCTTCCAGGCTTGGCGGCAGGTCCAGGCGCGACTCCAGCCATTCGCGCAGTTGCCGCCAAAGCAGCGGATCGAAGCCCTGCCCGTGTTCGCTGACCTTGAGGGTCGAGCCCAGCCCGAGCAACAGCGCCAGGGTTTCCCACAATTGGCTCTGGAACGCCAGCGGGTCGCGTTGCCGGTGCAGGCCATCGAGCAACTGCTGCAACTGCGGATGGCGCAGCTGCAGGGCATTGAGGTTGGGCAAACCTTGTCGGCCGTCGCTCAGATCGCGACTCACCTCGGCCAGCCAGGCCGGGTCGAGGGTCAGGATGCGGATGCCGTAGCCCTGGTCATCGGCACTGGCACCGTCGTGCACATGCTCCGGGGCCATCAGCAGGATGTCCCCGGCTCCGGCCAGCTGGCGCGTGCCACCGGCGGCGTAGCGCTGCTGGCCGGTGACGATCAGGCCGATGTGGTACTCCAGGTGAAAATGCCGGGGAAAGGCAAATTGCTGGTAGCGGGCATCGATCAGGCGCACGCCTGGATGCCCGGGGGCCTGATGGACGACGCTATCCAACTAGCAGGCCGCCCGCCATTGGCGGATCTGGTCGAGGGTTGCGGTCACGCCACCACATACGATCACCAGCACTTTCTGGTGGCGCTTGAGTTCGGCCGTTGGTGCGTAAGCCAGGGCCAAAGCCGCACCACAGGCGGGCTCAACCAGGATGCGCTGGTCCAGCAGGAACTGCTCGCAGGCATCCAGCGCTGCCTGATCACTGACCACATGGCTGTACACCGGCCGCTGCTGACTCCACTCGAAGGCCCGCTGGCACACCTGTTTGGCCGCCAGCGAAGTAGCCACGGTGTTGACGCCGTCCAGCGCCACCAACTGCTTTTTCGCCATGGAAGCTGCCAGCGACGCGGCGCCGGCGGTCTCGACGGCGAATACCGGCACCTGGCCCCAGCCATTGCGCGCCAAGCCTTCGCAAACCCCGGACAACAAACCACCGCCACCGACCGCGACCACCACCGCATCAGGCTTGAAACCCGTGGCGGCGACTTCATCGATCATGGTCGCGTGGCCCTGCCACAGCAGCGGGTCATCGAAGGGATGGATATAGGCGTCGTCCTCGCCCATCAGCGACAGCGCCAGGGCGTTGGCCTCGTGCCAGGCCTTGCCATGCACGATTACCTCGGCCTGTTCCTGACGGATCAGCTGCTTGGCCCGCTCGGTGGTGGTCTCTGGCACCACCACGGTTACCGGCAGGCCCAGAATGCGCCCGGCAACGGCCACGGCAATCCCGGCATTGCCGCCAGACGAGGAGACGAAACGGCGCTTGCCCTGCCTGGCATAGGCTTCACAGGCGGCCCCGATGCCGCGCAGCTTGAACGAACCGGACGGCTGCAGCGCGTCGAGCTTGAGCCAGATGTCCAGGCCACTGGCCAGGCTCAACGGGCGTGACGCCACCAGCGGGGTTTCGATGTGCAGGCTCATAAGGTTTCTCCACTGGTCAATTCAACGATCAGTTCTATTTCGACACAGGCGCCCAGCGGGATCTGGCTGGCACCGAAAGCGCTACGGGCATGCTTGCCACGCTCGCCGAAGACTTCTTCGAACAGTTCCGAGCAGCCGTTGGCGACCAGGTGCTGTTCGGTGTACTCACTGCTGCTGTTGACCAGGCACAGCAGCTTGACCACTTTGGCGATGCGGTTCAAGTCACCCGTGGCCGCAAGCAAGGTGCCGAGCAAGTCGAGGCCGACCCTGCGCGCGGCCATGTGCCCGGTGGCGGTGTCCAGTTCGCGGCCGAGCTGGCCGACCCAGGGGGCACCGTTGTGCTTGGCGATATGGCCGGAGATGAACAACAGATTGCCGCTCTGCACCCAGGGCAGATAGGCGGCGGCCGGTGGGCTGGGCGGCGTGAGGATGATGCCCAGTTGTTCGAGGCGCTGATGAGGGGATACGGACATGGCAGGTGGCCTTGAGAAGGGAACCTGGCCAGCCTACTGCTACTGGGCTGTGGGAATCTTGTATGAAATTGCGCTCGATCGCTGGCAGGTCCGGCGTGCACAGATCCCCTGTGGGAGCCGGCCTTGCCGGCGAAAATCTCAGCCGCGCTGCCGCGCCCGCAGCTGCTGCTTCAACCTGCGCAACGGCGGCGCGTAGAGAAAGCCGAACGACACGTTGTTGTCCCGCCCCTTCAACGCATGGTGCAGCATATGCGCGCGGTACAGACGCTTGAGGTAGCGGTTGCGCGGCCGTGGCCGGAACGGCCAGTGCCGGTGGACGATGCCGTCATGGACGATCACGTAGATCACCCCGAACGCCGCCACTCCCGCACCCACCCACTGCAACGGCGCATGCCCGGCCCGGCCCAGCGCCACCAGGGCCAAGGCGATCAGGGCCAAGGCCAGCAGGTAGACATCGTTGGTTTCCAGCGCCCCCAGGTGCGGCTCATGGTGCGAGCGATGCAGGAACCAGCCCCAGCCGTGCATGATGTAACGATGCGCCAGGTAGCCGATGCCCTCCATGGCCGTCAGGGTGCAGAGAAATACAGCGAGGTTGAGGATCATGCTTCGAGGTTCGCGTGGCTGGGCAGAAACGCCACAAAGCCTACCACCTCGGCCCTATTCGCGCACCGTCACCGTGGCCGTGGTACCGGCACGCAGGTTGGCCTTGCCGGCATAGTCCGGGTCGATCTCGATGCGCACCGGGATGCGCTGGGCCAGTTTTACCCAGGTGTAACTGGGGTTGATATTGGCCAGCAGGCGGTTGCCGGGGGCGTTTTCGCGGTCGGTAATGGCATAGGCGATGCTCTGCACCGTGCCCTGGAAGCGTTCGCCGCTCATCAGGGCGATATCCACCTTGCTGCCGGGGTGAATGCGCGGCAGCTTGGTTTCCTCGAAATAACCGCTGATATGGAACGAGCCGCTATCGACCAGCGCCAGCAGCGGCCCGCCGGCAGTGGCGTAATCCCCCTGACGGGTCAGCAGATTGGTCACATATCCGCTGACCGGCGCGTAGATCCGCGTGCGTTGCAGGTCCAGCTCGGCCTGGGTCAAGGCGGCGCTGGCCAGTTGCACGTTTGCCGTTGCCAGGCTCAGGTTGGCCTGGCCGCGCATCAATTCGGCCTGGGCCACGGCAACGTCGGTGCTGGATTTCTCCCATTCTTCACCGGAGATGGCAAAGCCCTGCTTCAAGGTACGCCGCCGTTGCTCTTCGCTCTGGCGCTGCTTGAGCAGGGCCAGGCTGGAGATGATCGCAGCCTGGGCCAGGCCTTCGCTGGCCTGCGCCACCTCGATGGCGCGGCGCGCATGCTCGACCGCCAGGGCGTAACGTTCGGGGTCGATCTCCAGCAGCAGCTCGCCCTTGTCCACGTGCTGGTTGTCCGCCACCTTGAGGCTGACGATGCGCCCGGCGACATCTGCCGACAGCGTCACTACATCGGCGCGCACCCGCGCATCGCGGGTCCACGGCGCACGGGTGTAATGCTCCCAGGCAAACCAGCCGAGCACCAGCGCCAGCACCACCACAACCAGGGTCGAGACCTGGGCTACACGTTCGTTCAAGGTTCAGCTCCCCATGTACAGGATGATCAACGCGCACAGGCAGGCGTACAGCGCGCCTTCAAACAGGGCCGGATGCCAGACCCGCTGCATGACCCCCAGCTTTTGCAGCAGCCAAAGCACGGCAATCAACAGCGGCACCGCCAGCAACAAGGCCTGGGCAATCGGCGGCAGGTAGACGCCGCCAATCTCGAAATCAATGGGCAAGGGCCGGGGCTCCTTCTGCAGCAGGTTCAAGATAGGGGCTGTAGTGGCGCAAGAAGCCGGCAATCACCAGCAAGGCGACACGGATACGGAACAGCGAGCGTAGCTGCTCGGCAGGCGCCTGCAGCTGTTCGCCGTGCAGGTTGTCGAGGCTTTCACCCAGCGCCTGCAGGGTCTGCAGCAAGCTCGGCAGTACCACCGAGGTGCGCCCGGCGATGTATCGGCCGGCATTGCGCAGCACCTGCTCAAGCTGCACGCGCAATGCCTCTGGCAGCAACGGGTTGGCCCTGCCCTGCTCCTGCAACTGGCGCATGGCAACGCCCAGGGCCATGCAACCCAGGTTGACCTCGAACAGTGCCCGCGAGCGTTCGTCACGGGTCGCCGGCAGCAGGCCGATAATCAGGGTCAGGCGGTCGACCATGCGGCTTTCAAAGGCGAACTGGCGTTAATCCGACGCCGGGCCCTTGAGCAAGGCATGCACCTGTTCACGGGTTTCGCGAAACAGGCGCTCGATGCGTAATTGTGGGTTAAACGGGAAAATCCAGGCATACACCATCAGCGACAGCGCCGCGCCACAGACATACGCGCCAGCGAACTCGAACCACTGGATGGCGGTGTTTTGCCAGGCGCCGATGTTCTGCGGGCCGAACAGCAAAAAGCTCGACAGCCCCAGGCCCATGCCGATCCCTGCGGTCATCGGCCCCGACAACCCCACCGCCACCACATACAGCAAAGGCAACAACAGCAGTGCGAGCATTTCGAAGTCGACTACCTGGGGGATCAGCCAGAACTGGTACAGCGCCGACACCACCAAGGCCAACCCCAGGCCGCGGGCATAGTTCTGCGCGGCCATCAGCGGGCGCGGAAAGGTCGCCATCAGCGAGCACAGAATCCCCACCAGGATCATTCCGGCGCGGGCACCGTCCCAGGCGGTCTCTATCCAGATCAGCCCGGCAGCGACCAGGGCTATAAAGGCGCGGCTGGCGTTCATTGCCGCCAGACGCCAGTCCAGGTGCAAGGGATTGGTGCGCCCTTGGCGGTACAGGCAGTCTCCGGGCCGGCCTTCCTGGATGGCATCGCTGAGCTCGAGCATTTCGCCCAGCTGTTCAAGCAGGCGCGCCTGCTCCCAGCGCAAGGCCCAGGCCAGCGAGCGCAGCGGGGTTGGCAGGTCGCTTTGCAGTTGCTCGGCTTGCAGCGCGGCCTGGTCGAAGCGCCGCTGCAAGGCACTGAAGTGCTCGCGGGCCTCCGCTGGCAAGGCCCGGCCCTGTTGCGCCAGCAGGTCAAGGAAGGCCAGCTCATCGGCCAGCAGGCGGCTGATGAATTGCGGGTAATCGCCTTGCCAGCGCTCGGCGATCATCAGCTTCTGGTTACGCAGCACCGTCAGCCGCGAGCTGAGCAGCACCAGTTGGTTGCCCAGCAGTTGCACCAGGCCATTGGCCCCGCGCAAATGCGGCGCGTCGAAGTACAGGTGCCGACGCAAGCCTTCCAGGGCGCTGATCTCGCCGAGGATCTGCATCTGCCGCTGGCTGAACTCGGCAGCGCTCTCTTCGCCGCGAATCGCCGCCGCGGCATGGCTGGCCATGAGTTTGATCAGGTTGTCGACCTTGGCAAAGTACCCGCTGGCCACCGCCTGCGGCCGCGCACTGAGCAGGCTGACCGCACATACGCAGGCCACTGCCAGCAGGGTTTCAGTGACCCGGGTAATCGCCAGCATCAGGGTGTTGTCCTGTTCCGGGATCGCCAGCATCGCGACCACTACGGCGGTAAAACCGCTGAGCACGAAGGCATGCGAACTGGTGTAGCGCAGCAAGGTGCCGCCGGCGGTACACAGGGCCAGCCACAGCGCCAGGGTAATGATGAACGGCAACGGCGCCTGCGGGAACAACGCCATGATCAGCACCGCCACCGCCGCCCCCAGGGTAGTGCCGACCACCTGGGCGAAGCTGCGCTGCAAGGTCATGCCGCCCAGGGGCTGACTGACGATGAACACCGCCATGATCGACCACTTGGGTTGGTCCAGGTCAAAGATGAACGCCAGGTACAGGGTCAACAGGCAGGCGACGATGGTCCGCAGGGCGAAGCGCAAGGTGTCTGCGCCTGGGTGCAGCACCAGTCGCCAGTAATTGATCAAAGGTTGCACACAGGTCTCTCGAAAGTCCTTTGAGGGAAACAGTAGCTATTGAAGCCCATCAGGGAAAGACAACGAGATGACCCTCAGCGTTGCATATCTGGAACGATCCGCTGCGGATGCAAAAATTGTCATGCATTTAACCTTGACCCTGCGCTGCCCGAGAGTTAGTTTCTCGCCCGCATTTTTGCATGCCTACACAGGAGTCCTGCATTGGACAGTAGCTCTAGTCGATTGCGACAGGTCCACACGGCGCGCTAGTTCAGCAGGTTCCTTCTGCCACTGGCACGCCGAACACGGCGGTTAGTGGCGATTCGCATCCCTTGTGGATGACAAATCCTCATTCTCCCTCCCGCACACCTTGCACCTTCAATGGTGATGAAGGTTCGTGGCCCTGCGCATTCTCTTTATTCACGTGCATCACCCCCGGGGTTCGGTGCCAAAGCGGCGTATTGCCGTGGATTCGAGGTTTGCTATGGATTGGAAAGTATTTCTGCTGCGCGTCACCGTCGCGCTGGTACTCGGGGCGCTGATCGGCGCCGAACGTCAACTGCGCCAGCGCCTGACCGGCCTGCGCACCAACGCCCTGGTCAGCACCGGCGCCTGCCTGTTCGTGCTGATGACCCAGGCGGTGCCGGGCATGGCCGCGACCGACGCCTCGCGCGTCGCTGCCTATGTGGTCTCGGGCATCGGCTTTCTCGGCGGCGGCGTGATCATGCGCGATGGCCTAAACGTGCGCGGCCTGAACACCGCCGCCACCCTCTGGTGCACCGCCGCCATCGGCGTGCTGTGCAGCCTGGGGCTGCTGCTGGAGGCGGCGCTGGGCAGCTGCGTGGTGCTGTGCGCCAACATCCTGCTGCGCGACATCGCCCAGCGCCTGAATCATCAGGACGTGCTGCCGGCCAACGAGGCCGAGCAACGTTTCGAAGTGCGTATTACCTGCCGTGCCGAGGACGAGATCCAGGTGCGCAGCCTGATGCTGCACAGCTTCGGCAACGACGGCCTGCGCCTGCAGTCGTTGCACAGCGAAGACCTGGCCAACCCGGCCAAGCTGGAAGTGCGCGCCGAGCTGATGGGCAGCCCCGATGCACCCACCCAGCTGGAACGCCTGGTCAGCCGGGTGAGCCTGGAGAAAGGCGTCAGCTCGGTGCGCTGGCAAGTGCAGGAGCTGACGGCGGACTAACGGCGTTCGTCCGACAGCGGCGTGGGCTGATCCGGCTCGGGCAAGCGGCCATCCTGGTCCGGAGCATCGGGCAGGCGCTCGATGTCCTGGGGCTGGTCGCGCCGCTGCGGCTCGCCGGGAACATTCGGGTCGGTGACCGGATCATGTTCACGTTGCGGGTTGTTAAGCGGATCTTTCCAGAGCGGATCATCTTCGGGACGTGGCTGACTCATGACAACTACCTCGCAAAAGCGGCGCAAGCAAATGCGCGCCGTACAGTTTCGAGGCTTGGCACTGGCCCGTCGTGCCGTCCAGGCGATCAACGGTACACCCGCGAAAATATGCTCAATGGCCAGCAAAATCCGCTGCAGCACCCAGCCGCTCAAGGGGTATCGTGTAGCAAAATAATCAGCCAGAGGTGCACTGTGGCGTCCTATACCTTGCGACAACTGAAGTATTTCGTCACCACCGTAGAATGCGGCAGCGTCGCCGAGGCATCGCGCAAGCTGTACATTGCCCAGCCGTCGATTTCCACGGCGATCAAAGGCCTGGAAGACAGCTTCGGCGTACAGCTGTTCATCCGCCATCACGCCCAGGGCGTGTCGCTGACACCCGGTGGCGCGCGTTTTTACCGCAAGGCCCAGGAGCTGCTGCGCATGGCCCGCGAGTTCGAGCAGAACGCCCTGGCCGACAACGACGTGGTCTGCGGCCAAATCGACATCGGCTGCTTCGAAACCGTCGCCCCGCTCTACCTGCCGCGCCTGATCGCCGGCTTTCGCGAGCGCTTTCCGGGCGTGGAGATCCGCCTGCAGGACGGCGAGCAGCAGGAACTGGTGCAAGGCCTGACGGGTGGGCGTTTTGACCTGGCGATCTTCTACGAACACGACCTCGACAGCACCATCGAGACCGAAGCCCTGACCGCACCGCAGCGCCCCTATGCGCTGGTGCCGGCCGGCCATCGCTTTGCCGGACAGGCCCAGGTGTCGATCCGTGACCTGGCCCTGGAGCCGATGATCCTGCTGGATGTGCAGCCGAGCCGGACGTATTTCGTGAGTATTTTCGAAGAGCTGCAACTGAGCCCGAACATCGTCTTCAGCTCGCCATCGATCGAGATGGTGCGCGGCATGGTGGGTCAGGGCTTTGGCTTTGCCCTGCTGGTGACCAAGCCCCATGGCCACAGCACCTATGACGGCCAGGAAGTGGTCTGTGTGGAGATTGCCGAGGATGTCACCGGATCGGCACTGGTGGCCGGCTGGCTCAAGCGTGCGCAGCTGACCAAGCCTGCGCAGCTGTTTGTCGATTACTGCAAGGAGCAGTTTGCCGCCTGGCTGAACTGAAGCACTCATCGCCGGCAACGCGGGCTCCCACAAGGGATCGGTGTACACCTGACCTGTGGGAGCTGGCTTTGCCGGCGATGCAAGGCAAAGCCTTGCCAATCAGCCTCAGCGCGCAGCCCAGGCGTTAAAGCGCTGCTCCAGCTCCTCGCCATGGTCCACCCAGAACCCGGCATCCACCGCCCGCGCACCGGCCAGGTTGGCTTCAGCGGTCGGCAACTGCTGCTGGACAGTCGCCGGCAGCAGCTTCAACGCCTCGCGGTGTACCGGCCCGTAGGGGATCTGCTCGGAGAACACCTTCTGGGTCTGTGGCTGGCTGGCAAAGGCGATGAAGTCCTCGGCCAGGGCCTTGTTCGGCGTGCCCTTGACCACCGCCCAGTATTCCGGATCGTACAGGCTCTGCGGCCAGACGATGCTGAGCTTCATGCCCTCCTTCTGCGCCGAGGCAATCCGGCCGTTGTAGGCCGCGCTCATGACCACGTCTCCGGCGATCAGCCACTGCGCCGGTTGTGCGCCGGCCTCCCACCACTGGATATTGCCCTTGATCTGGTCCAGCTTGGCAAAGGCGCGGCTGACGCCCTCGGCGGTGCCCAGTACTTCATACAACTGCTCGGGTTTGACGCCGTCGGCGAGCAAGGCGATTTCCAGGGTGTACTTGGCGCCCTTGCGCAAGCCGCGCTTGCCGGGGAAGTCGGCGACGTTCCAGAAGTCCGCCCAGGAACTCGGCGCCCTGGCCAGCTTGCCGTTGTCATACGCCATGACCATCGACCACACATAGGTGGCCACCCCGCACTCGCTGAGGGTGCCCGGGACGAACTGCGCCGGGTCGCCGAAGCGCGCCGGATCGAGGCGCTCGAACAGGCCCTCGTCACAGCCGCGCAGCAGCTCCGGGCTTTCGACTTCGACCACGTCCCAACTGGTATGGCCAACATCGACCATGGCCTTGATTTTCGACAGTTCACCGTTGTACTCGCCGGCAACCACGCGTCCTGCGCCGCTGGCGTTGAAAGGTTGGAAGTAGGCCTTGTCCTGGGCCTGCTTGGTGGCACCGCCAAAGGAGATGACAGTGAGGTTCTGCGGCGCAGCCGACACCGCGCTGCACAGCAAAACCAGGGCAAAGGGAACACAGCAACGCAAGGATCTGGACATGAAGCGGTTCCTCTAATAGGCCGGCACGCCCGCGCGCGCCGGCCGCTTTTGGGCTTACAGGCGACCGAATTCGCGGGCGGTACGGTCTACGGCGGTACGGGTCTTGTCGACCAGTTCATCGATGTCGGCGTGGCTGGCCACCAGGGCCGGGGCCATGATCATTCGGCCCAGGGTCGAGCGGATGATCAGGCCTTCTTCAAAGCCGAGGGTGCGGCAACGCCAGGCCATGTCGTTCTCGTTGGCAAAACGCTTGCGGCTGGCCTTGTCTTCGGCGAACTGCAAGGCGGCAACCAGGCCGGTGCCCTGCACCTCGCCAATCAACGGATGGTTGCCGAACACTTCGCGCAGGCAGCGCTGCAGGTACGGGCCGGTCTCGTGCTTGACCCGGCTGACGATGCCTTCGTCGCGCAAGGCCTTGAGGTTGGCAATCGCCACCGCCGCCGCCACCGGGTGGCCGGAATAGGTCAGGCCGTGGGCGAACACCCCGCCCTGCTCCACCAGCACTTGCGCCATGCGTTTGGACAGGATCAGGCCGCCCATGGGGATGTAGCCGCTGGTCAGGCCCTTGGCGATCGACAGGGTGTCGGGCTCGAAACCGAAGTGCTGGTGGGCGAACCACTCGCCGGTACGGCCAAAGCCTCCGATCACTTCATCAGCGCACAGCAGCACGTCGTACTGGCGGCAGATACGCTGGATTTCCGGCCAGTAGCTTTCTGGCGGGAAGATCATGCCGCCAGCGCCCTGGAATGGTTCGGCAACGAAAGCAGCAACGTTCTCGGCGCCAAGTTCGAGGATCTTTTCTTCCAGCTGGCGCGCCGCGCGCAGGCCGAACTCGGCCGGGGTCAGGTCGCCTTCGTGGGCGAACCAGTACGGCTCGTCGATGTGCGCGACATCGGGGATCACCCCGCCCATGTCGTGCATGAATTTCATCCCGCCCAGCGCCGTGGCGCCCAGGGTCGAGCCGTGGTAGCCGTTCCAGCGGCCGATCATGATCTTCTTCTGCGGCTTGCCGAGGATCTGCCAGTAGCGGCGCACGGTACGGATCAGCACCTCGTTGGCTTCGGAGCCGGAGTTGGTGTAGATCGCGTGGCTGTAGTGCGCGGGCAACAGGCTGAACAGCAGCTCGGACAGCTCGACCACCGCCGGGTGGGTGGTGTGGAAGAACATGTTGTAGTACGGCAGCTGCTCAAGCTGCTGGCTGGCAGCCGCGGCCAGGTCCTTGCGGCCATAGCCGAGGTTGGTGCACCACAGCCCCGACATGCCGTCCAGGTAGCGCTTGCCGTCGTTGTCCCACAAGGCCAGGCCTTCGCCACGGACGATCACCCGCGGGCCTTCGGCGTTCAGCGCTTTCTGGTCGAGGAAGGCATGAATGTGGTGCGCGGCATCCGCTGCCTGGTAATCGCCGGTGCTACGGACAGGTTTCACTTGAGCGGTCATTGCGAGTCTCCTTGCGGGTTTTTATCGTTTTGAGTGCCCAGCACGCTTTCCAGCGGCTCGGGCTTGAACAGCGGCTTGCCCATCACGCCCTTGATCCACAGCACGGCGATGATCGAGACGATCAGCAGCACCAGGCCGGCGTAGGCAAAAATCGAAAAGGTCATGTCCGGGCTGGGCGAGACGTTCCAGATCGCAAACAGCATGCCGGCGATGCCGAACAGCTGCGGCAACGGGTAGAACGGCGTACGGAACGGCCGCGCCACCTGCGGATAACGCCGGCGCAGGGCAATGACGTTGACATGGGTGATGATGTACGCCAGCAACCAGGCCAGGGCGGCGGACAGCAGCAGCTGGTTGATCGCATCGGCATGGTCGTGCATCAGCAGCAACGGCAGGCCGGTGACCGCAGCGATGAACAGCACCGCCACCCACGGCGCGCCGGTGCGCTTGCCCTGACGCTTGAAGATGCCGAAGGCCTGGCCGTTGCGCGCCATGCCGAAGAGCATGCGCGGGATGGCGGCCAGCGAGCTGTTGAGGGTGCTGCAGGTGGCGGTAATCGCGGCGGTGACCAGGAACACCTTGCCGGCCTCACCGAAAACGGTGGTGGCGAACAGGTAATGTGGCAGGCCGTTACTGGCCAGTTCCGCCTGCGGCACGGTGAGCAAGGCGCCCAGCCCGTACAGGCTGATGATCACGAAGATGATGGTCAGGCCGAGCATCATCGAGCCCGGGATGTTGCGCTCCGGACGGCGGGTTTCTTCTACCAGCGGGCAGACGAACTCGGCGCCGACAAAACCCCACACCGCCATCGCCGTCAGGGCAATCACCCCCAGGCCCAACGGGTTCCAGTGGGCACTGTCGAACAGCGCCGGGTTGGGCGCGACAATATCGCTGTTCATCGCGCTCAGGCCCATCACCAGCAACACCACGGTCATCACCACCGCCAGCACCGTTTGCAGGCGGGCGAAGATGTCGATGTTGAACAGGTTGAGCACCGTGAACAGCGCCAGTACCGCCAAGGCCACGGTCAACGGCGGCATCGAGTGCGGGTAGACCTTGTCGATGATGAACTCCATCAGCAACAGTTCGGCCGACAGCGCGAACATCGCCACCACGATGTAGCCGGAAAAGGTCGCGAGGATCGCCGGGAACTGGCCGATGGCGACCTCGGTGTAGGTGCTCAGGCTGCCGGCGCGGGGGATCATCAGCGCCAGTTCCGAGAACGAACAGGCGTAACTCAGGGCCAGCAGGTAGGCCAGGCCCAGGGGCACGATAAAGCCCAGGCCGGCGATGCCGACGCCCTGCAGCATCAGCACCATCACGCCCTGGGACACCACCAGGCCGATGGCCACCGCCAACAGCGCAGTGAGGCCGAGTTTCTTGCGACTTGCAGGCGGCGCCAGGGCGCCGGTTTGCACGCTTGCATTGCTGTTCATCGGTTGCTCCGAGTTGTTGTTATTGGAAGAACAGAGTTGTTGCCTGTGCTGGCCTCATCGCGGGTCAAGCCCGCTCCCACAGGCCTCAACCACGCAGCTGAATCCAGGTCGTCTTCAACTGCGTGTACTTGTCGAACGAATGCAGCGACAGATCCCGCCCAAAGCCCGACTGCTTGCCGCCGCCGAAGGGCACGGTCACATCCAGGGCATCAACGGTATTCACCGACACCGTGCCGGCATTCAGCCGCCGGGCGACGCGGTGGGCGCGGTTGAGGTCGTCGCTCCACAGCGAAGCCGCCAAGCCATAGATATGGTCATTGGCCATGGCCACCGCCTGGTCTTCGTCATCGAACACGCTGACCGCCAGCACCGGGCCGAATACCTCTTCGCGGGCCAGGGTCATGTCGGCTGTGACACCAGTAAAAATCGTCGGCTCGATGAAGTTGCTCGAGCCGTCGAAGCTCAGTTGCCGTCCGCCACAGACCAATTGGGCGCCCTCGGCCTGGGCCTGCGCGATGTAGTGCATGATCCGCTGCGCCTGGCGAGAGTCGACAATGGCCCCGGCCCGGCTCGCCGGGTTCAGCGGATTGCCCGGTAGCCATTGGCGCGCCTTGTCGATCAGGCGCTGAATGAACTCATCGGCAATCGAGCGCTGCACCAGCAGGCGCGAGTTGGCCGAGCAGACTTCGCCCTGGTTGAAGAAGATGCCGAACGCGGCTTTCTCGGCCGCCAGGTCCAGGTCCTGGCAATCGGCGAACACCAGGTTCGGGCTCTTGCCGCCGCATTCCAGCCACACCTGCTTGAGGTTCGACTGCGCGGCGTACTGCATGAAGTACTTGCCGACCTCGGTGGAGCCGGTAAACACCAGGGCATCGACGTCCATGTGCAGGCCCAGGGCGCGACCGGCCTCTTCACCCAGACCCGGCACGACGTTGAGCACGCCCTTGGGAATGCCCGCTTCAATCGCCAGCTCGGCCAGGCGCAGCGCCGAGAACGGCGATTGCTCGGCGGGCTTGAGCACCACGCTATTGCCCGCAGCCAATGCCGGGGCGAGCTTCCAGGCGGCCATGTCCAGCGGGAAATTCCACGGCACCACCGCACCGATCACCCCCAGCGGCACCCGGGTGATGGTCGCCAGGGCATTGCCGGCAGTCGGCGCCACCTGGTCGTAGAGCTTGTCGAGGCTTTCGCCGTACCAGGCAAACACATGGGCGGCGCCCGGCACGTCGATGTTCCAGGCATCCATCACCGGCTTGCCCATGCTCAGCGAGTCGAGCAAGGCCAGCTCGTCGCGGTGCTCCAGCATCAGTTGCGCCAGGCGCAGCAGCACGGCCTTGCGCTCGGCCGGTGCCCGCTTCGCCCAGGAGCCTTGCTCGAACGCCTGGCGAGCACTGCGCACGGCCTGGTCGACCTCGATCTGGCCGCAGGCGGCAACCTGGGCCAGCAGCTTGCCGGTGGCCGGGTTGATGACATCGAATCGCGCCCCGCTTGCGGCCTGACAGGCCTCGCCTTCGATAAACGCGCTGTCGATCAGGCGCTGCTGTTGCGCCAGGGTTGTCCACTCGTTGAAATGCTTCACCGCAGACTCCTTGTTGTTATCCGTTGTTGGAGAGGTATTCGGCCAGGCGGTCCATCAAGCGGTCACAGGCCGCCATCTGCTCGACGCTGACAAATTCATCCGGCTTGTGGCCCTGGTCCATGCTGCCCGGCCCGCACACCACGGCCGGGATCCCGGCCTGGTCGAACAAGCCGCCTTCGGTACCAAAGGCCACGGTGCTGAAGGCGTCGCTGCCGCACAGCTGCGCCACCAGTCGCGCCGCCGCGCTTTCAGGCGCGGTGGCCAGGCCCGGATAGGCCGAAATCGCTTCGAAGCGAATCGCCGTGTCGGCCTTGACCGCTTGCATGGCCGGCAGCAGCGTTTGCTCTGCGTAGGCTTGCAGCTCGTCCACCACCGCCTGCGGCGCGAAGGCCGGCAAGGCACGCACTTCAAAGTCGAAGCGGCAATCGGCCGGGACGATGTTCAGCGCCGTGCCGCCGTGGATCACCCCGACCTGCACGGTCGAGAACGCCGGATCAAAGCGCGCATCGTGATGCTCCGGCGCCGCCAGGCGCTGGCCGATCTCGCCCAGGCGCCCGATCAGCCGCGCCGCCTGCTCGATGGCGTTGACGCCATAAGGCGCATAGGCCGAATGGCACGGCGCACCGTGCACATGGCAACGCATGGCCAGCTTGCCCTTGTGGCCGAGCACCGGTTTGAGTTCGGTGGGTTCGCCGATCAGGCACAGCGCCGGTTGCGGGATGCGCTGGGGCAGCACGTCCAGCAAGCTGCGCACGCCCAGGCAACCGACCTCCTCGTCATAGGAGAACGCCAGGTGCACCGGCCGGCGCAGGGGGCTGGCGAGAAACACCGGCACCGCCGCCAGCACCGAGGCCAGGTAGCCTTTCATGTCGGCGGCGCCACGGCCGTACAGCTTGCCGTCGCGCTCGGTGAGGCTGAACGGCTCGAGCGTCCACGGCTGACCGTCGACCGGCACCACGTCGGTATGCCCCGACAACACCACACCGCCCGCCACTGCCGGGCCAATGCTGGCCAGCAGGTTGGCCTTGGTCCGCTCCGTGTTGTAGATCAGCTCGCAGCTCACGCCCAGGCCGTGCAGGTAGTCGCGGACGAACTCGATCAGGGCCAGGTTCGAATCGCGGCTGACCGTGGCAAAGCCAATCAGCCTGGCCAGCAATGCACGGCTGCGCAGCTCACTCATCGCCCGGCACTCCGTAGCTCGGCGCCAGGGTCGGGTTGAGGGCGCGGGTCAGGTAGTCCTGCAACTGCGGCTGATAAGCGGCCCAGAGTTTGTTCAGCTCGCCAATGGGGTTTTCCTCGGCCCAGTCCACGCGCAGGTCAACGATCGGCCAGACCAGCTCGCCGACCACCGACAGCGCCGCCGAATGCACCGCCCCGGCTTCGCCGCCGGCGTCCTGGCCGGCCTGCAGCGCGCTCAGCAAGCGGGCGGCCAGGCAGCCCTCGCTGTTTTCGAAGGCCTCGACCATGCGCTCGATCACCGCGCTGTTGGCCAGCAGGTTGCCCGCGGCCACGCATTGCTCACCGGCCACGGCGTTATTGATGCCCAGCGCATGGTTGCCGCTGAACAGCGCCGTGCGGCCCTGGGCATCGACCACCGCCACCTGGCGGTACTGGCTGTAGCCGTTGCGCGTCAAAGCGCGGTCCAGGGCCTGGTGTGGCGCCAGGCCTTCGTCGAGGCCGTCGAGTATTTGCGGGCCGAGGGCCGGCAAAGTGATGTTCTGGCTCGACACCGCACCCACGCCGGTGCGCAGCCACGGGCAGCGGGCGCCGACGGCGATGCTGGATGAGCTGATGGCTATGCCCAGCTGGCCGGTTTCGGCGCAGCGCCCAACGATGGAGAAGGTCATGGCACGCTCCTTATTCGGGGATGACCGCAATCACGTCGATTTCCATCAACCACTGCGGCTGGCCGAGAGCGCTGACCACCAATCCCGTAGAGATCGGGAACACGCCCTTGAGCCATTTGCCGACCTCCTGGTACACCGGCTCGCGGTAGCGCGGGTCGATCAGGTAGGTGGTGGTCTTGACGATATGACTGAGGTCGCTGCCAGCTTCCTCCAGCAGTTGCTTGACGTTGCGCATGGCCTGCTCGGCCTGGGCCCGTGGGTCGCCGAGGCCGACCAGTTGGCCGTTGAAATCGGTGCCCACCTGACCCCGTACATACACGGTGTTGCCGGCACGCACGGCCTGGCACAGGTCGTTGTCCAGGGTCTGGTTGGGGTAGGTGTCTTTAGTGTTGAACATGCGAATACGGGTATGAGTAGGCATCAACGGGCTCCCATGAGGCTGACAGGTTGGCTGGACGCTTGGTGCTCGGCTTGGCGCTGCGAAGCGTCGCGATAATTGAGGTAGGTGCGCTGTTTTACGATGTGGTCGGCGATGTGCTTGGCGTCGTGCCACACCCCCCAGATAAAGGCCGAGCCGCGTCGCGACAGCCAAGGCAGGCCGACGAAATAGACCCCCGGCTCGCTGGACACGCCGCGCTGGTGCTTGGGTTTGCCGTTGTCCTTGAAGGCGTCGACCTGCAGCCAGCTGTAGTCCACCGAATAGCCGGTGGCCCAGATGATGGTGCTGACGCCGGCCTTGGCCAGGTCGAGTTCCAGCAGCGGCTGGGTCAGGCACTGCGGGTCGGGAAGAATCTCCCGCGCCTGCGGTTCTTCCGGCAGGTTCAGGCCATTGCGGGCGATGTAAGCGTCGGCCGCATCGAGCAACGCCAGGTAGTTTTCGTCACCGCGGGCGATGTTCTCGGCCAGGTTGGCCTCGAAGCTGACCACCCCGTTGTCGAAGCCCTTGGTCAGGCCGACCAGGGTCATGCCCTGCTGGGCCAGCTTGCGAAAATCGACGGTGTGGCCGCCACGGGCGCCGCTGACGGCGATGGTCACATGCTCCTTGCCCGGCTGCATGGTCTCGGCATCCCACTCGCCGAGCACGCCCAGCCACCAGCAGAAATCACGGTTGCGATAAGCCCGCGGCGGCCGGTCGTGGGCACCGACCGAGAGGTACACCTGCTTGCCGGCGCGCTGCAGTTCATCGGCGATCTGCACGCCCGAGGAACCGGCACCCACCACCAGCACCGCGCCTTCAGGCAGCTGCTGCGGGTTGCGGTAAGCGGCCGAGTGCATCTGTTGCACGCTCGACACTTGCACGGCAATCGGCGGGATCACCGGGCGCTGGAACGGGCCGGTGGCGACCACCACCTGCTGCGCTTCGATCACCCCGTCGCTGGTTTGCACAGTGAAACCCGGGCGATCGCTGTTGCGCACCACCTGGGTGACATCGACGCCGGTGCGGATCGGCGCATTGAACGTGCGGGCGTAGGCTTCGAAGTAATCGGCAACCTGGTCCTTGCCGGCGAAGGCGTCCGGGTCCAGGCCTTCGAATTCCAGGCCCGGGAAGCGGTCGTGCCAGGCCGGGCCGTTGGCCACCAGCGAATCCCAGCGGCCAGTGCGCCAGGCTTCGGCAATGCGCTTGCGCTCCAGCACCAGGTGCGGCACGCCCAGGCGGCTCAGGTGTTCACTCATGGCCACACCGGCTTGCCCGGCGCCAACTACAAGCGTATCGATTTTGGTTTTATTGGTTGTCATGTCTGCGCCCTACTGAGTTGTCCCACGCGGGTGGCCGTGGGAGGGTGTAGGTCGCATTCTGGGAGCGCGCGGGAAAACGCGAAATTATGATTTTTATGGTTGTTAGAGAGTAAAAAACTGGGGCGGCTTTGCAGCCCATCGCTGGCAAGCCAGCTCCCACAGAGATGTTGCACACCACAACTCCTGTGGGAGCTGGCTTGCCAGCGATCAAGCGCGGTTGCGGATCGGCCGACGATTGACGACACTGCAGCTTTACCCTGCACAGTTGCCGTCATGTCCCTGAACATCCGCCTTTCCCGCGCTGAAGACGCACCTTTACTACCCGCAGTCGAACGTTCGGCAGCGCAGGCCTTTGCCTGTCATCCAGGACTGGAATGGATTGCCGAAGGACCGCTGCTCAGTAGCGCCGAGCACATGGCATTCATCACCTCAAACCAGGAGTGGGTGGTGGTCGATCAACAGGATGAGCCCCAAGGATTCATTTGTACGAAAGCCATGGGGCACAACCTGCACATCGTTGAATTGTCAGTGGCTCAGGCTTATCAAGGGTTGGGCTACGGTCGGCGACTGATCGCTGCTGTGCGCGACTGGGCCGGCACTCAAGGCTTTGTTGCACTGACGCTCACGACCTTTACCGACGTCCCTTGGAACGCCCCCTTTTATGCACGCTTAGGCTTTACGCGCCTCGCTGATGGCGACCTGGACGGCGCGCTTGCGCAGCTACTGGAAGTGGAAGTCGCTCAGCATTCGAGTGCGCGCTGCGCCATGTCGCTTGCCCTTCGCTAATACCGAGCCAGACTAGCGTGGCATCGGGATATCGGGAACATTGACAGCGATGATATCCAGCACCAGGTCGACTGTTTGCCCTCGGCCAACGCTGGCATAAAGATTATGCGTGTTGTGAACCGCAGGGCCTTTTTGTTGTTTGTCTACCCTAATGGCTTTTTTTCCTTCCGGCACAAGGCTGACGGGCGATAGTACTCCGCGTTGAGCCTCGACCTCTTTGCCATTGCTGAGCAAGCTCCAGAATTGCCCTTTGCCATAGGCTAATGGCGTGCGGTAAAGCCCCATATAGTCATTGGTACTGATATCCACTGACCAGCCGTGGAAGGCGCTTGCAGGATTGTCAACGCAGATCTGGTAGAGAAGTTTTTGTTCTTCAGGGTTAAAAAAGCACGCAAAGAGAAAGCCCATGGGGGCCGCAGCGTCCCGTGGCAGATTGAAGGTCAGCCAACCGTCACTTTGCTTGAGGCGCTTTTCGGGATTTATATTGCGGTAATCCTCCTGATACTCCCAAGTGTCCAATGTGCCCGCGTGCCCCTCTGTAGTGGAACGGACATAGGCAACAAATGAGCGCTCGGGTTGGTAATCATACGTCGGCATTGGCAATTTCCTCTGTTCTTCAGTTTGATCTAAGCGCAAAGCGCGCCCCATCAAGCTAATCTCAGGTTCCAATCGCTGAGAATGAGGAAAAGTCCCCACCGCGCACCTGCCTGGCGGGTGAAACTCATCCAGCGTCCCGATGTTGCTCAGTTTTTTTCTCTAACTGGCGCAGCTGCGCTTCCTGCTTGCCGATCAGCTGCAACTGGCGGCGCAGCTCCGAGACCCGCTCGGCCAGGCTCAAGGCCAGGTCTTTGTTCTGTTTCTCCAGTTCGTCACGTGATCCGCTGAGCTGCGCAAGCTTCACCTCCAATCCGTGGATTTGCGCCTGCTGACGTTCGCCCTGGGTCTTGAAGCCGCGCTGGGCATCCTTGAGCGCGCGGATCTGTACCAGCAAGCCTTCGTTGTCGCGGTTGAGCCGGGTCAGCTCGTCCTGTTTGACGATCAGGGTCTGCTGCAACTGGCGCACTTCCACTTGCAGCAGCTGCACCTGCGCCTCATGGCGACGCTGATCCTGATCGCGCTGTTCGCGACTGGCGTTGCGGTAATGCTCCAGGGCGTCGCGGGCATGCTGATGCTTGTCTTCCAGCGAGCGGATCTGCTCGTCCTTGTCCGCCAGGCGCAGGTTCAGCTCGCCCACGGCCTGGTTGAGCGTGGCGTTACGTGTCTGCTCGCTTTGCAGGGTGCTGCGGGTAGTGGCCAAAGCTTCTGATTCGCTGGCCAGTGCCGCGGCCTGGATCTCATGCTGCTGTTGCAGCGCCGCCAATGCCTGCTGGCTGATCTGTACCTGGGCCAGCAGCGTCTGGCGCTCGTGTTCGAAGGCGCTACGGGCTTGCTCGATGCGCGCCTCGCCCTCCTGCTGCAGCTGCTCAGCCAGTTGCTCGACCAGCGTCGCCAGAGCCTCGCTGAGGTTTGGCGCGGTGGTAGGCGCGGCTGGCTGCAGGCTTTCCAGTTCTTTCAGATAGCGGTGAATGGTGGTTTTCGAGCCGGTATTGCCCAGTTCGATACGTACCGCATCGATACTTGGATGCTCGCCACGGGCCAGCAGCGCCTGCCGCGCCTTGTGCACTAATGCTTTATTGATACCGCCACGGGCCATGTGAGCTCCTACTATTTCATACTGTGTTACGTACCATGTATTTACATACTATCTCATTCATTGATTCTGTGATCGATAAACCTGTTGCTAAGATGAAATAATCACGGCTTATCGCATGTTAAGGGTTAAAATGTCGGCCTGAAGTGCCGAGGTCGGTACGTTTGGCCAGGAGCACCGCCATGAACCCCATCGAACGCTATCTGCAGGCCGCCACCCGGGAGAACACCCGGCGCAGTTATCAGGCCGCCGTTGAGCACTTCGAAGTGAGCTGGGGAGGCTTTTTGCCGGCGACAGCAGACAGCATCGCCCGCTACCTCGCCGACCACGCCCAGACCCACTCGATCAGCACCCTCAAGCAGCGCCTGGCAGCGCTCGGGCAATGGCATGTCAGCCAGGGCTTTCCCGACCCGACCAAGGCGCCGATGGTGCGCCAACTGCTGAAGGGCATCCGCACGCTCCACCCTGGCGAACCGAAGCAGGCAGCGCCGCTGCTGATACAGCATCTGCAAACAGCCGTTGCGGCAATTGAGCATGACGCTGTCCAGGCCCACGCCCGGCACGACCTGCCTGCGCTGCTGCGCGCCAGTCGTGACAAGGCCTTGCTGTTGATCGGTTTCTGGCGTGGGTTCCGCGGCGATGAGCTGGCGCGTCTGCAGGTCGAGCATATCCAGGCGCAGGCAGGCGTCGGCATGACGATCTTCCTGCCCCGCAGCAAGGGCGACCGCCAGGCGCTGGGCGTGCGTCACCGGGCGCCGGCGCTGAAGGTGCTGTGCCCGGTACAGGCTTACCTGCAATGGCTAGAGGTGGCGGGCATTGCCCATGGGCCGGTGTTTCGCAAGCTCGACCGCTGGGGCAACCTGAGCGAACAGGCGCTCAACAGCAACAGCCTGATCGGCCTGTTGCGGCGCATCCTTGAGCGCGCGGGCGTACCGGCGGCTTTATATACCGGTCACTCACTGCGCCGCGGTTTTGCTACCTGGGCGACCAGCAATGGCTGGGAGCTCAAGGCCCTGATGAATTATGTCGGCTGGAAGGATGCCAAGTCGGCACTGCGCTATATCGATGCGTCGGTGTCGTTTGGCGAACTGGCGCTGCTCGAAGGTGGCAGCAGCGCTGGGCTACTGACGGATCAGGCTTGACACAAATAGTGAAGGTGCTGGCCTCATCGCGGGGCAAGCCCGCTCCCACAGGTCTGGCGGGCGCAATTCCACAGGCGGGCAATGTCGCGAGCACGCGCCTGGAGCAAGGCTGGTGCGTTGGCACAGGCCGCTTCCAGGCTCATCGGGCCGCTGGTCAAGGCAAACGCGGCATCGATGCCATGGGCATACAGCTGCTCGTAGCCCTCGCCCAGGGTGCCGGCAATCACCACCACGGGTACGGCGTGACGCCGCGCTACCCGGGCCACGCCAAACGGCGTCTTGCCGCGCAGGGTCTGGGCATCGAAGCGGCCTTCGCCGGTAATCACCAGGTCAGCGCCCTGCACCGCCGCCTCGAGACCGGCCAGTTCGGCCACGACCTCAATCCCGGGACGGAAGGCGGCCTGCAGGAAGGCTTTGGCGGCGAACCCCATACCGCCCGCCGCGCCACATCCGGGAAAATCACGCACGTCAGTGCCCAACAGTTGCGCGCAGTGATCGGCAAAGTGACCCAGGGCCTGGTCGAGGGCTTGTACCTGCTCGGGGCTGGCGCCTTTTTGCGGACCGAAGATGGCCGACGCCCCATTGCTGCCACACAGGGGGTTGTCGACATCGGCGGCGACTTCCAGCTGCACCTCTGCCAGGCGCGAGTCCAGCGCGCTGGCATCGATGCGGGCTAGCCGGGACAACGCCAGCCCGCCTTCAGCCAGCGGCTGATTCTCAGCATCAAACAACTGCAGGCCAAGCGCACGCAGCATACCGCTGCCCGCATCATTGGTCGCACTGCCGCCAATGGCCAGAATGATCCGCCGGGCGCCGGCGTCCAGCGCCGCGCTGATCAGTTGCCCGGTCCCGTAGGTGCTGCTGCGGCAGGCATCGCGCTGGCCCAGCGTGAGCAGCTGCAGGCCACTGGCAGTGGCCATTTCGATAATCGCCGTGTGACTGTCGCCCAGCCACCCCCAACCGGCCTCGACCGCCTCCCCCAGTGGCCCGCGCACGCGCTGGCTGCGCAGTTCGCCAGCACAGGCGGCAACGATGGCCTCCATGGTGCCCTCGCCACCGTCGGCCATCGGGCACTTGACCAGTTGCGCCTGCGGCAACACCTGGGCAAAACCTGCAGCAATGGCGTCGGCGACGCCTTCGGCGCTGAGGCTGTCCTTGAACGAGTCGGGGGCGATGACGATTTTCATGGGGACTCTCCTGATCCAGATGCCTGCATGCTGACAGTTGGGCCTTGATTGTTCGTCAGTCGAATGCACAAAAACCGGCGGCCTTTGTTTGGCACTTGGCCAAAGTCGAGTCAGCTACCGGCCGGCAGCAACTGCAACCCCAGGTACAGGCTGAGCATCCCCTCCAGCCGCAGCGGGTCGACTTCGCTCAGTTCGGCGATGCGCTCCAGGCGGTAGCGCAGGCTGTTGCGATGAATGCCCAGGGCATCGGCGCAGGCCTGGCTCTGGCCATCATGGGCGCACCAGGCACGCAGGGTTGCCAGTAACTGGCCGCTGTTGTCCTTGGCGCGAATCCGCTGCAGCGGCTCGAGCAGCTCATCCAGGGCGTCATCGTTGCGGTGGCGCCACAGCAAGGCCGGTAGCCGATAGCGGCTCAGGGTCAGCAGGCGCTCGGCTGGCAGCACTTCACGCCCATAAGCCAGAAGGTCGCGAACCCGGCGATAACCGCGGCGCAGCTGCTCCAGGCCTTGCGCCGCCGACCCTGCGGCCAGGCGCTGGACCTGCCAGCCGTGACGCTGCAGCCGATCCAGCAACTTCGATTCATCGAGCACCACCGTGGCGGGCCGGCACCAGAGCAGTGATTGCCGCGCCGGGCTGACGCACCAGCTGTCCGGATAACGACTCATCAACCAGCTGGCCAGCGCTTCGGCTGCGGGCCCGGCATCCAGTTCGAACAGGCAGGGAATGCGCGGCAGCTGTGGCTTGAGCCCCAGTTGCCGGGCCTCGTCGACCAGGCGCGGTGAATCGCCGGAGCCACCCAGCAGCAACGCCAGCAAGTCATCGCAGCGCTGGCGCCGCCATTGCTGCTCGACCTGCAGGTGACGCTGGGCCAGGAGCATTTCGGCGGTCATGCGCACCAGCTCGCCATAGGTGCGCAACTGCTGGGGATCGCCGGTCAGGCCGAGCACACCGATCAGCCGACCGTCGAGCAGCAGCGGCAGGTTGACCCCGGGCTGCACGCCCTTCAGGCACTTGGCTGCTTCCACATCCAGTTCGACGATACGACCATTGGCCAATACCAGTTGCGCGCCTTCGTGGCGGGTGTTGATGCGCTCCGGCTCGCCACTGCCGAGGATCAGGCCCTGGCTGTCCATGACGTTGACGTTGCACGGCAAAATCGCCATCGCCCGCTCGACGATGTCTTGTGCCAGGTCATGGTCCAGTTCGAACATGGGAGGATCCTTGTTGTCGCAATGATTGGTCCGGGGCACAGCAGGCCAGGCAAAATGCTGTGCAAAAGCACAAAGACAGCCACGGCCCGCTCACCGAGACTCGCAGCAGCAGCCGCCTCGATGCAGGCTGCGGCGATAAACATAACAACAGAGAGAGAATCATGTCATACAGCCCTGCCCCTGACCAAGGCCAAGACGCCACCCGCAATGCGCTGTATCGGCGCATTACCCTGCGGCTGATTCCATTCATCTTCATCTGCTACCTGTTCAACTACCTGGACCGGGTCAACGTCGGCTTCGCCAAGTTGCAGATGCTCGATGCGCTCAAGTTCAGCGAAACCATCTACGGCCTGGGTGCCGGGATTTTCTTCATCGGCTATGTGCTCTGCGGGCTGCCCAGCAACCTGGCGCTCAACCGCTTCGGCCCGCGGCGCTGGATCGCGCTGATGATGATCGCCTGGGGCACGCTGTCGACCTGCCTGCTGTTCGTCACCACGCCCATGGAATTCTACGTGCTGCGCCTGTTCACCGGCGCCGCCGAAGCGGGCTTCTTCCCCGGCATCGTGCTGTACCTTTCGCGCTGGTTCCCGGCGACCCGGCGCGGGCGGATCATGGCCCTGTTCATGTCGGCGATCCCGGTGTCCGGCTTGCTCGGCGGGCCGTTCTCGGGCTGGATTCTCAATCACTTCGCCGCCGGCCAGCATGGCCTGGCCGGCTGGCAGTGGATGTTCCTGATCCAGGGCCTGCCCACCGTACTGCTCGGCTTTCTGGCAATTTTCCTGCTCAGTGACGGCTACGCCAAAGCCAAGTGGCTGAGCCCTGCTGAACGGCAGATGATCGAGGCCGACCTCAAGGCCGATGCCGCCAGCAAACCGCCGACCACCAGCGACAGCGTACTGTCGGTGTTCGCCAACCCGCTGATCTGGACCTTCGGTTTCGTCTACTTCTGTATCCAGAGCGGGGTTTACGCGATCAACTTCTGGCTGCCGTCGATCATCAAGAACCTGGGCTTCAACGATGCCCTGCTGATCGGCTGGCTGAGCGCGATCCCCTACCTGCTGGCCGGGGTGTTCATGCTACTGGTCGGGCGCTCGGCGGACCTGCGCAACGAGCGCCGCTGGCATTTGGTGGTGCCGATGCTGATGGGTGCCCTGGGCCTGCTGATTGCGGTCAACTTCGCCCACAGCCCGGTGATCGCTATCATCGGCCTGAGCATCGCCACCATGGGCGCCCTAACCGGCCTGCCGATGTTCTGGCCCATGCCCACCGCGCTGCTGAGCGCCGGCACCGCAGTGGCGGGCCTGGCGATCATCAACTCGGTCGGGCAGATGGCGGGCTTTCTCAGCCCGTACCTGGTCGGGTTCATCAAGGACCAGACCGGCTCGACCGATGCGGCGTTGTATTCGCTGGCGGGCTTGATTGTGTTTGGCAGCCTGGTGGCGTTGCGGGTTTCGCGAGTGCGGGCTGCCGGTGCGGTGGCTGAACCGGTGAACTGAGGCACCCCCATCGCGGGGGGGGGGTGGGTGTTTTGCTTGGGGGGTGGTGGTTTTTTTTTCGTTCTTTTTCCTTTGTGGATTATTGTTGTTGCT
>NZ_JBGOGX010000023.1:0-88573 GCF_054788455.1 Pseudomonas sp. ZL2
TCACTTCTGATTCTATTCCTACCTCAAGACACAAGCCGGCGTTGCCGGCGATGGGCTGCGAAGCAGTCCTCAGCCTGACAACCTCGCTCCCATAACTGCTACAAATTTGCCATCATGTCCACTCCACCCGCGGAGATCATGGACATGCCGCTACGCCCCCTTCTCGCCTCCCTGCTTCTGTCGTTCAGCCTGAGTACGCTGGCCGCCACCGAAGTCCTGCCGCTGAGCCACCGCACCAGCGCTGAAATCCTCCCCACCGCGCAAGCCTTCATCGGCAAGGACGGCAGCGTCAGTGCCTTTGAAAACAAACTGATCGTCAACGCCGAGCCCGAACGCATCGACGACCTGCGCACCCTGCTGCAGCAACTGGACACCGCGCCGCGTAAACTGCTGATCAGCGTCGACAACAACGACAGCAACTTCCAGGACAACCGCGGCAATGCCCGGGTCATTCGCTACGGCACTGCCAACCGCGAAGGCGGCCTGCAACAGGTGCAAGCCAGCGAAGGCAGCCCGGCGCTGATCCAGGTCGGGCAGAGCATCCCGATCACCAGCACCAGTACCGATGGCTATGGCCGGGTGCAAAGTGACACCGAATACCGCAACGTCACCCAGGGCTTTTACGTCACCGCCAGTGTCACTGGCGACACCGTGCACCTAAACATCAGTACCAACAATGACCGGATGAGCCAGGAACGTCCTGATGTAGTGAAGGTGCAAAGTACCGACACAAAAGTCACCGGCAAGCTCGGTGAGTGGATCACCTTGGCAGGGGTCAACCAGCAGAGTCAGTCCGAACGCAGCGCTTCGGCCCTCAGTTACAGCACCCAGCGCGGTGAAAACATGACATTGCGGGTAAAAGTCGATGCTTTGGACTGAACCCAGACAAATCAAGGCCTCGACCAAAGGCCTCGAAACTGACTGATGAGTCGTATTAGACCAAAGATGTAGTGGCGATAAAAAACCACTACAAAACATTTGACGACCCCGAAACGTCGAGGCATGATGGCCCCGCTCCCGCTGATCAGAGGCCCTGGCAAGGGCTTTCGAGCCGCGCTCTAACTCACCCACCTGAGCCGGCTCGTGTCTGTACCGCCCACAAGGCAGTTTGACGAGATTGCGACTGGAACGAAGTTGTCCCGAGGGACGGAAGCGCATCAAAAGGTACCCGGCAGCACTGTTCATTGCAGTTCGGCAACCACGAGCCACCCTGCAGCGAAAACCTCGCCCACCTGCTCACTTCCCCTCTTCGAGCCCCATCGTTCGACCGTCGCATATTTCGCCCATACTGACCTTTGCCTGGCTTCTGATCTGCGCAGCAGAGAGCGAGAATTTTTACCCAAGACCGATGCGACGAGGTTTATTTCCATGGCACTGACACGCGAACAGCAAATTGCAGCCCTCGAAAAAGACTGGGCCGAGAACCCGCGCTGGAAAGGCGTGACCCGTACCTACACCGCCGCTGATGTCGTTCGTCTGCGTGGCTCGATCCAGCCTGAGCACACCCTGGCCCATCTGGGTGCCGAGAAGCTGTGGAAGCTGGTCACCCAGGGCGCACACCCGTCCTTCCGTCCAGAGAAAGATTTCGTCAACTGCATGGGCGCCCTGACCGGCGGCCAGGCCGTACAACAGGTCAAAGCCGGTATCCAGGCCATCTACCTGTCCGGCTGGCAAGTGGCTGCCGACAACAACTCGGCCGAGTCCATGTACCCAGACCAGTCGCTGTACCCGGTGGACTCGGTCCCAACCGTGGTCAAGCGCATCAACAACTCGTTCCGTCGCGCCGACCAGATCCAGTGGAAAGCCGGCAAGAACCCAGGCGACGAAGGCTACGTCGACTACTTCGCACCGATCGTGGCTGACGCCGAAGCCGGTTTCGGCGGCGTCCTCAACGCCTACGAGCTGATGAAGAACATGATCGAAGCAGGCGCCGCCGGCGTTCACTTCGAAGACCAGCTGGCCTCGGTGAAAAAATGCGGCCACATGGGCGGCAAGGTACTGGTTCCGACCCAGGAAGCCGTACAGAAGCTGACCGCTGCCCGTCTGGCGGCTGACGTTGCCGGCGTACCGACCATTATCCTGGCCCGTACCGACGCCAACGCCGCTGACCTTTTGACCAGCGACTGCGACCCGTACGACCAGCCATTCGTGATTGGCGAGCGCACCCAGGAAGGCTTCTACAAGGTTCGTGCAGGCCTGGATCAAGCCATCGCCCGCGGCCTGGCTTACGCGCCATACGCCGACCTGATCTGGTGTGAAACCGCCAAGCCGGACCTGGACGAAGCTCGCCGCTTTGCCGAAGCGATCAAGAAGGAATACCCGGACCAGATCCTGTCCTACAACTGCTCGCCTTCCTTCAACTGGAAGAAGAACCTGGACGACGCAACCATCGCCAAGTTCCAGCGCGAACTGTCGGCCATGGGCTACAAGCACCAGTTCATCACCCTGGCGGGTATCCACAACATGTGGCACGGCATGTTCAACCTGGCGCACGACTACGCCCGCAACGACATGACCGCCTACGTGAAGCTGCAAGAGCAAGAATTCGCTGACGCGTCGAAAGGCTACACCTTCGTCGCCCACCAGCAGGAAGTCGGTACCGGCTACTTCGACGACATGACCACTGTTATCCAGGGTGGCAAGTCTTCGGTGACCGCTCTGACCGGCTCGACCGAAGAAGAGCAGTTCCACTGATCACGGATCGGTTGCTGAGATTCGGGTAACACGCAAAACCCGGGGCCTGTGATGGGGCCCCGGGTTTTGTTTTTTTATCAGGATGTGGTGGTGCCGCCATCGCTGGCAAGCCAGCTCCCACCGGGCACGGTGCATGCAGTACCTGTGGGAGCTGGCTTGCCAGCGATAGGCCCCCAGCAAATGCACAGGGCTTCCTTATTAATTGCCATTGGCTATGCTAGGTGCACAACAACACCAAGGATCGGCCATGCCCCGCCCTGTCACCCTGCTCTGCCTGGCCCTGCTGGGTGCAGCCTTCTATCTATATGCACTGGCCAGCAGCAACGCGCTGCTGGGCCTGGCGGTCAAACCGATCCCGGTGCTGGCGCTGATCTGCTGGCTGAGTAGCGCCGAGCCCACCGCCTACCGGCGCTGGATCATCATTGGCCTAGGTTTCTCACTGCTCGGCGACATACTCCTGGCCGTGCCTGGCGATCTGTTCGTGTTTGGCCTGGCGGCCTTTCTCTGCGCGCACCTGGCCTACCTGCGCGGCTACCTGGGCGAGGACCGCCAACTGGCGCCCGCTGCACTGCTGGGCTCGGCGATTGTCGGTGCGGCGCTGCTGGGCCTGCTGATCAGTTCCGGCCTGGGTGAATTGCTGATTCCGGTCACCGTGTATGCCCTGGCCATCAGCGCCATGCTCTGGCGCGCCCTGGCCTGCGGCGGCCTCGCGGCACTGGGCGCGGTTGCTTTCGTGTTTTCCGACAGCCTGATCGGTATCGACCGCTTCGTCAGCCCGTTTGGCGCCGCCCAGTACCTGATCATCCTCGCCTACTGGCTGGGCCAGTGGGCCATCGCCGCCTCGGCCTACACCAGGCAATCGACAAAAGCCTTGATCCAGAGCGCGGCGAGGCAAGAAAAAACAGGTTAAAACACAGGGTGTGGAAACTTGCAGGTGACGGCTATGTTGCACAACTTTGTAGTTGACTCGAACAGTAGGACTAATCGCACAACCTCAAATGATATTAATTATCATTACGAAGTTGCTGATTCATTACGCGTTGCAAGAAACATAATTAACAGAACCCGGGGCAATCCCCGGTCTACGTGGCCTGCAGCCTGTTACGAAAGATTTTTGTTCTTAATCTTACGAATAAATTTGCTGCAGAAATTTTACTTGCACCGGGTTTACCCATAAAATCAGCGCGATAGATTCCGCTGCGACATATCGTCACTGCTCTACTTCTTTTCAAGCCGCAGAGACTGGTCTCTGTATAAGGATTTTCAGCATGCCCGATTCGACAGGACTCATCGCCCACAACTGGGGCTTTGCCATTTTCCTTTTGGGTGTCGTAGGCCTGTGTGCCTTCATGCTCGGCCTGTCCGCCCTGCTCGGCAGCAAGGCCTGGGGCCGCAGCAAGAACGAGCCCTTCGAGTCCGGCATGCTGCCCACTGGCGGCGCCCGCTTGCGTCTGTCAGCCAAATTCTATCTGGTCGCGATGCTGTTCGTGATCTTCGATATCGAAGCCCTCTTTCTCTTTGCATGGTCTGTGTCCGTCCGCGAAAGCGGCTGGACCGGATTCGTCGAAGCACTCGTTTTCATAGCAATTCTGTTGGCAGGTCTTGTCTACCTATGGCGCGTCGGAGCACTTGACTGGGCTCCCGAAGGTCGTCGCAAGCGGCAAGCGAAGCTGAAACAATGAGGCTTTGGCAATGCAATACAATCTCACCAGAATCGACCCGGATGCTCCCAACGAGCAATATCCAATCGGAGAACGGGAAACCGTCTCCGATTCGCTGCTAGAGGACCAGGTCCACAAGAACATCTTCATGGGCAAACTTGAAGATGTGCTCAGTGGCGCGGTCAACTGGGGGCGTAAGAACTCCCTGTGGCCGTACAACTTCGGCCTCTCCTGCTGCTACGTGGAAATGACCACGGCCTTCACGGCGCCCCACGACATCGCCCGCTTCGGCGCCGAAGTCATCCGGGCATCGCCGCGTCAGGCCGACTTCATGGTCATCGCCGGCACCTGCTTCATCAAGATGGCGCCGATCATCCAGCGCCTGTACGAGCAGATGCTCGAGCCCAAGTGGGTCATCTCCATGGGTTCGTGCGCCAACTCCGGTGGCATGTACGACATTTACTCGGTCGTTCAGGGGGTCGACAAGTTCCTCCCCGTGGATGTCTACGTGCCTGGCTGCCCGCCACGCCCTGAAGCCTTCCTGCAAGGCCTGATGCTGTTGCAGGAGTCGATTGGCCAGGAGCGTCGCCCTCTTTCCTGGGTTGTCGGTGATCAAGGCATTTACCGTGCCGAGATGCCGTCGCAGAAAGAGCAACGCCGTGAACAGCGCATCCAGGTCACCAACCTGCGCAGCCCCGACGAAGTCTGATCCAGCGACCTGTTGCCTGCGCATGCGCGACAGGCAGCCTGGCTTCATTCTCTACGTTGACCGAAAGCGACCGAGACCATGACAGCGGACACCGCTATTTATATCCCGCCTTACAAGGCTGACGACCAGGATGTGGTCGTCGAACTGAACAACAAATTCGGCCCCGAAGCGTTCGTCGCCCAGGAAACCCGCACCGGCATGCCGGTGCTTTGGGTTACCCGCGAAAAACTCAAGGACGTGCTGGGTTTCCTGCGCCATGTCGCCAAGCCGTACAGCATGCTCTACGACCTGCATGGCGTCGACGAGCGCCTGCGCACCCAGCGCCGCGGCCTGCCGGGCGCAGACTTCAGCGTGTTCTACCACCTGCTCTCGGTGGAGCGGAACAGCGACGTGATGATCAAGGTGGCCCTCAGCGAAGGCGACCTGAACCTGCCCACCGTCACCGGTATCTGGCCCAACGCCAACTGGTACGAGCGTGAAGTCTGGGACATGTTCGGCATCGACTTTGCCGGCCACCCGCACCTGACCCGGATCATGATGCCGCCGACCTGGGAAGGTCACCCGCTGCGCAAGGACTACCCTGCCCGCGCCACCGAATTCGATCCGTACAGCCTGACCCTGGCCAAGCAGCAACTCGAGGAAGAAGCCGCGCGCTTCAACCCTGAGGCCTGGGGCATGAAACGCCAGGGCACCAACGAGGACTACATGTTCCTCAACCTGGGCCCGAACCACCCTTCGGCCCACGGTGCCTTCCGTATCGTCCTGCAGCTGGACGGCGAAGAGATCGTCGACTGCGTCCCGGACATCGGCTACCACCACCGTGGCGCCGAGAAAATGGCCGAGCGTCAGTCCTGGCACAGCTTCATCCCCTACACCGACCGTATCGACTACCTCGGCGGGGTGATGAACAACCTGCCGTACGTACTGGCGGTGGAGAAGCTGGCCGGCATCCAGGTGCCGCAGAAGGTCGACGTGATCCGCATCATGCTCGCCGAGTTCTTCCGCATCACCAGCCACCTGCTGTTCCTGGGGACCTACATCCAGGACGTCGGCGCCATGACCCCGGTGTTCTTCACCTTCACCGACCGTCAGCGCGCCTACACCGTGATCGAAGCCATCACCGGCTTCCGTCTGCACCCGGCCTGGTACCGCATCGGTGGTGTTGCCCACGACCTGCCGCGCGGCTGGGAAAAACTGGTGAAGGACTTCGTCGACTGGCTGCCAAAGCGCCTCGACGAGTACACCAAGGCCGCCCTGCAGAACAGCATCCTCAAGGGCCGGACCATCGGCGTTGCCCAGTACAACACCAAAGAGGCCCTGGAATGGGGCGTCACCGGTGCTGGCCTGCGTTCCACCGGTCTTGACTTCGACCTGCGCAAAGCCCGCCCTTACTCCGGCTACGAGAACTTCGAGTTCGAAGTGCCGCTGGCCCACAACGGCGATGCCTACGATCGCTGCATGGTCCGTGTCGAGGAGATGCGCCAGAGTATCCGCATCATCGACCAGTGCCTGCGCAACATGCCGGAAGGCCCGTACAAGGCGGATCACCCGCTGACCACGCCGCCGCCGAAAGAGCGCACCCTGCAGCACATCGAAACCCTGATCACTCACTTCCTGCAGGTTTCGTGGGGCCCGGTCATGCCGGCCAACGAATCCTTCCAGATGATCGAGGCGACCAAGGGCATCAACAGTTACTACCTGACGAGCGACGGCGGCACCATGAGCTACCGCACCCGGATCCGTACCCCGAGCTACCCGCACCTGCAGCAGATCCCTTCGGTGATCCGCGGCAGCATGGTCGCGGACCTCATTGCGTACCTGGGCAGTATCGACTTCGTTATGGCTGACGTGGACCGCTAAGCATGAACAGCACGCTTATCCAAACCGATCGTTTCGCCCTGAGCGAAACCGAGCGCTCGGCCATCGAGCACGAGATGCATCACTACGAGGACCCGCGCGCGGCGTCCATCGAAGCCCTGAAGATCGTCCAGAAGGAACGCGGCTGGGTGCCGGACGGCGCCATCTACGCCATCGGCGAAGTGCTCGGCATTCCTGCCAGCGACGTCGAAGGCGTGGCCACCTTCTATAGTCAGATCTTCCGTCAGCCGGTTGGCCGGCACATCATCCGCGTCTGCGACAGCATGGTCTGCTACATCGGCGGCCACGAGTCGGTGGTCAGCCAGATCCAGACCGAACTGGGCATCGGCCTGGGCCAGACCACCGCAGACGGGCGCTTCACCCTGCTGCCTGTGTGCTGCCTGGGTAACTGCGACAAGGCCCCGGCGCTGATGATCGACGACGACACCTTTGGCGACGTGCAGCCTGCTGGCGTCTCCAAGCTGCTGGAGGGTTACGTATGACCATCACTTCCTTCGGCCCGGCCAACCGCATTGCGCGCTCGGCTGAAACCCATCCGCTGACCTGGCGCCTGCGTGACGACGGCGAGCCGGTCTGGCTCGACGAGTACCAGGCCAAGGACGGCTACGCCGCCGCCCGCAAGGCCCTGGCGCAGATGTCCCAGGACGATATCGTCCAGACCGTGAAAGATTCCGGCCTCAAGGGCCGTGGCGGTGCGGGTTTCCCGACCGGCGTCAAATGGGGCCTGATGCCCAAAGACGAATCCATGAACATCCGCTACCTGCTGTGCAACGCGGACGAAATGGAGCCCAACACCTGGAAAGACCGCATGCTGATGGAGCAACAGCCCCATCTGCTGATCGAAGGCATGCTGATCAGCGCCCGCGCGCTGAAAGCCTACCGCGGCTACATCTTCCTGCGTGGCGAATACACCACCGCAGCGCGCAACCTCAACCGTGCGGTCGAGGAAGCCAAGGCTGCAGGCCTTTTGGGCAAGAACATCCTCGGCAGCGGCTTCGACTTCGAGCTGTTCGTCCACACCGGTGCCGGGCGCTACATCTGCGGTGAAGAAACCGCACTGATCAACTCCCTCGAAGGCCGCCGCGCCAACCCGCGCTCCAAGCCGCCCTTCCCTGCCGCCGTTGGCGTGTGGGGCAAGCCGACCTGCGTGAACAACGTCGAGACGCTGTGCAACGTGCCGGCCATCGTCGGCAACGGCATCGACTGGTACAAGTCGCTGGCCCGCGAAGGCAGTGAAGACCACGGCACCAAGCTGATGGGCTTCTCCGGCAAGGTCAAGAACCCGGGCCTGTGGGAACTGCCGTTCGGCGTCAGCGCCCGCGAGCTGTTCGAAGACTACGCCGGCGGCATGCGCGATGGCTTCAAGCTCAAGTGCTGGCAGCCAGGCGGCGCCGGTACCGGTTTCCTGCTGCCCGAGCACCTGGATGCGCAAATGTACGCCGGTGGCATCGCCAAGGTCGGCACCCGTATGGGTACCGGCCTGGCCATGGCCGTGGACGACAGCGTCAACATGGTCTCGCTGCTGCGCAACATGGAAGAGTTCTTTGCCCGTGAATCCTGTGGCTTCTGCACCCCGTGCCGCGACGGCCTGCCGTGGAGCGTCAAGCTCCTGCGCGCCCTCGAACAAGGCCAGGGCCAGCAGGGCGACATCGAGACCCTGCTGGGTCTGGTCGGTTTCCTCGGCCCAGGCAAGACCTTCTGTGCACACGCACCGGGCGCCGTTGAGCCGCTGGGTAGCGCGATCAAGTACTTCCGCCCTGAGTTCGAGGCTGGCATCGCCAGCCAGGCACCGGCTGCTGCCGCTGCCGGCCTGCGCCCGGACCTGGCGAAGCCGATCGTCGTCGGCGCATAACGAATAACAACGCGGGCGGTCCGTGCCGCCCGCTTGCCTGCTCAGCTCGCCCGGGGACACCTGTCGCGGGCTGCAGGCACACAGATTTCCATTAGCCACGCCCGCAGACGCGGGCCAACGAAGAACTTTGAACCATGGCCACTATCCACGTAGACGGCAAAGAGCTCGAAGTCAACGGCGCAGACAACCTGTTACAGGCGTGTCTGTCGCTCGGCCTCGACATCCCCTATTTCTGCTGGCACCCGGCGCTCGGTAGCGTCGGTGCCTGCCGCCAGTGTGCGGTCAAGCAGTACACCGACGAGAACGACACCCGTGGTCGCATCGTCATGTCCTGCATGACCCCTGCCACCGATGGCAGCTGGATTTCCATCGAAGACGAAGAAGCCAAGGTATTCCGTGCCAGCGTCGTCGAATGGCTGATGACCAACCACCCGCACGACTGCCCGGTGTGCGAGGAAGGCGGTCACTGCCACCTGCAAGACATGACGGTCATGACCGGCCACAACGAGCGCCGCTACCGTTTCACCAAGCGTACCCACCAGAACCAGGAGCTCGGCCCGTTCATCGCCCACGAGATGAACCGCTGCATCGCCTGCTACCGTTGCGTGCGTTACTACAAGGATTACGCCGGCGGTACCGATCTGGGCGTATTCGGTGCCCACGACAACGTCTACTTCGGTCGCGTTGAAGACGGTACCCTCGAGAGCGAGTTCTCCGGCAACCTCACCGAGGTCTGCCCGACCGGTGTGTTCACCGACAAGACCCACTCCGAGCGCTACAACCGTAAATGGGACATGCAGTTCGCCCCGAGCATCTGCCATGGCTGCTCCAGCGGTTGCAACATCAGCCCGGGTGAGCGTTACGGCGAACTGCGCCGGATCGAGAACCGCTTCAACGGTTCGGTCAACCAGTACTTCCTCTGCGACCGTGGCCGTTTCGGCTATGGCTACGTCAACCGCACCGACCGTCCACGTCAGCCACTGCTGGCCGACGGCACCAAGCTGAGCCTGGATGCCGCCCTGGACAAGGCTGCGGACATGCTGCGCGGGCGCAATATCGTCGGTATCGGCTCGCCGCGCGCCAGCCTCGAAAGCAACTACGGCCTGCGCGAACTGGTCGGTGCCGAGCACTTCTACTCGGGTATGGAAGCCGGTGAGCTGGCCCGCGTACGCCTGGCCCTGCAAGTGCTCAACGACAGCCCGCTGCCGGTCCCGACCCTGCGCGACATGGAAGACCATGACGCGGTGTTCGTACTTGGCGAAGACCTGACCCAGACCGCCGCCCGTGTGGCCCTGGCCCTGCGTCAGTCGGTCAAGGGCAAGGCCGAAGCCATGGCCGATGCCATGCGCGTTCAGCCTTGGCTCGATGCCGCGGTGAAGAACATCGGCCAGCACGCCATGTACCCGCTGTTTATCGCAAGCCTGGCCGAAACCAAGCTCGATGACGTCGCCGAAGAGTGCGTGCACGCAGCGCCGGACGACCTGGCCCGCATCGGTTTCGCCGTGGCCCATGCCATCGACCCGAGCGCCCCTGCCGTCGACGGCCTGGACGCCGAAGCCCTGGCCCTGGCCAAGCGCATCGCCGACGCCCTGGTGGCCGCCAACCGTCCGCTGGTGGTTGCCGGTACCTCGCTGGGTTCCAACGCCCTGATCGAAGCCGCGGCCAACATCGCCAAGGCCCTGAAGCTGCGCGAGAAGAACGGTTCCCTGAGCCTGGTGGTGCCTGAGGCCAACAGCCTCGGCCTGGCCATGCTCGGTGGCGAGTCGATCGATGCCGCGCTGGACGCAGTGATCGAAGGCAAGGCCGACGCCATCGTCGTGATGGAAAACGACCTGTACAGCCGCGTTGCCGCTGCCAAGGTCGACGCTGCCCTGGCCGCTGCCAAAGTCGTAATCGTTGCCGATCACCAGAAGACCGCTACCACCGACCGCGCCCACCTGGTGCTGCCGGCGGCGTCCTTCGCCGAAGGCGACGGTACCCTGGTCAGCCTGGAAGGCCGTGCCCAGCGCTTCTTCCAGGTGTTCGACCCTACCTACCTGGACAGCAGCATCCTGGTTCACGAAGGCTGGCGCTGGATGCACGCCCTGCGTGCCACCCTGCTCAACAAGCCGGTCGACTGGACCCAGCTGGACCACGTCACCAGCGCCTGCGCCGCTGCCGCGCCGCAACTGACCGGCATTGTCAACGCCGCACCGTCCGCTTCGTTCCGCATCAAGGGCATGAAGCTTGCGCGTGAGCCGCTGCGCTACTCCGGCCGTACCGCCATGCGCGCCGACATCAGCGTGCACGAGCCGCGTACCCCGCAAGACAAGGACTCCGCATTCGCCTTCTCCATGGAAGGTTACTCGGGTTCGGCCGAACCGCGCTCGCAAGTGCCGTTCGCCTGGTCGCCGGGCTGGAACTCGCCGCAAGCCTGGAACAAGTTCCAGGACGAGGTCGGTGGTCACCTGCGCGCAGGCGACCCGGGCACCCGCCTGATCGAAACCCAGGGCGACAAGCTGAACTGGTTCGCCAGCGTTCCGGCAGCCTTCGCTCCGGCCCGCGGCACCTGGCAGGCCGTACCGTTCTACCACCTGTTCGGCAGCGAAGAGAACTCTTCGCGCGCAGCGCCGGTGCAGGAGCGCATCCCGCAAGCCTACGTGGCCCTGGCCAAGTCCGAAGCCGACCGCCTGGGTGTCAACGACGGCGCCCTGCTCAGCCTGAACGTGGCAGGCGTGACCCTGCGTCTGCCGCTGCGCATCAATGAAGAACTGGGCGCAGGCCTGGTTGCCCTGCCGAAAGGCCTGGCCGGCATTCCGCCAGCCATCTTCGGTGCATCCGTCGAAGGCCTGCAGGAGGCAGCACAATGACCTGGTTCACCCCTGAAGTGATCGATGTGATCATCACCGTCATCAAGGCCATCGTGGTCTTGCTGGCCGTGGTGGTCTGCGGTGCGCTGCTCAGCTTCGTCGAGCGGCGCCTGCTGGGCTGGTGGCAGGACCGTTACGGTCCGAACCGCGTCGGCCCGTTCGGCATGTTCCAGATCGCAGCCGACATGCTGAAAATGTTCTTCAAGGAAGACTGGAACCCGCCCTTCGTCGACAAGGTGATCTTCACCCTGGCGCCAGTGGTGGCCATGAGCGCCTTGCTGATCGCCTTCGCGATCATCCCGATCACCCCGACCTGGGGTGTCGCGGACCTGAACATCGGCCTGCTGTTCTTCTTCGCCATGGCCGGTCTGTCGGTCTACGCCGTGCTGTTCGCCGGCTGGTCGTCGAACAACAAGTACGCCCTGCTCGGCAGCCTGCGGGCCTCGGCCCAGACCGTGTCGTACGAAGTGTTCATGGGCCTGGCGCTGATGGGCATCGTGGCCCAGGTCGGCTCGTTCAACATGCGCGACATCGTTGACTACCAGGCCCAGAACCTGTGGTTCATCATTCCGCAGTTCTTCGGCTTCTGCACCTTCTTCATCGCTGGCGTCGCCGTGACTCACCGTCACCCGTTCGACCAGCCGGAAGCGGAACAGGAACTGGCCGACGGTTACCACATTGAATATGCCGGCATGAAATGGGGCATGTTCTTCGTCGGTGAGTACATCGGCATCATCCTGATCTCGGCGCTGCTGGTAACCCTGTTCTTCGGCGGCTGGCACGGCCCGTTCGGCATCCTGCCGCAACTGTCGTTCGTCTGGTTCGCCCTGAAGACCGCGTTCTTCATCATGCTGTTCATCCTGCTGCGCGCCTCGATCCCGCGCCCGCGCTATGACCAGGTGATGGACTTCAGCTGGAAGTTCTGCCTGCCGCTGACCCTGATCAATTTGCTGGTGACCGCTGCGCTCGTGTTGCTCAACACGCCAGCTGTTGCGGCCCAGTGAGGATTTGACCCATGTTCAAATATATTGGCGACATCGTTAAGGGCACTGGCACCCAGCTGCGCAGCCTGGTGATGGTGTTCTCTCACGGTTTTCGCAAACGTGACACCCTGCAATACCCGGAAGAGCCGGTCTACCTGCCGCCACGCTACCGTGGCCGCATCGTCCTGACCCGCGACCCGGATGGCGAAGAGCGCTGTGTAGCGTGCAACCTGTGTGCCGTGGCCTGCCCGGTCGGTTGTATCTCGCTGCAGAAAGCCGAAACAGAAGACGGTCGTTGGTACCCGGAGTTCTTCCGCATCAACTTCTCCCGTTGCATTTTCTGTGGCCTCTGCGAGGAAGCCTGCCCGACCACCGCGATCCAGCTCACGCCGGATTTCGAAATGGCCGAGTTCAAACGTCAGGACCTGGTTTACGAGAAAGAAGATCTGCTGATCTCCGGCCCCGGCAAGAACCCTGACTACAACTTCTACCGTGTTGCAGGTATGGCTGTTGCCGGCAAGCCGAAAGGCGCCGCGCAGAACGAAGCCGAGCCGATCAACGTGAAGAGCTTGCTCCCTTAAGGAAGAAAGATGGAATTCGCTTTCTATTTCGCATCCGGTGTCGCTGTGGTGTCCACCCTTCGGGTGATCACCAACACCAACCCCGTGCACGCCCTGCTCTACCTGATCATTTCGCTGATCTCCGTGGCGATGACCTTCTTCGCCCTCGGCGCTCCGTTCGCCGGTGTCCTGGAAGTGATCGCCTATGCTGGCGCCATCATGGTGCTGTTCGTCTTCGTGGTGATGATGCTCAACCTCGGGCCGGCTTCGGTCGCCCAGGAACGCGGCTGGCTCAAGCCGGGCATCTGGCTCGGCCCGGTGGTGCTTGGTGCACTGCTGCTGGTCGAGCTGCTGTACGTGCTGTTCGTCAGCGAAAGCGGTGCCGGCATCGGCCACACCACCGTTGACGCCAAGGCCGTCGGCATCAGCCTGTTCGGCCCTTACCTGCTGGTGGTGGAACTGGCCTCGATGCTGCTGCTCGCCGCGGCGGTGACGGCTTTCCATCTCGGCCGCAACGAGGCGAAGGAGTAATCACATGCCAGCAATTCCTCTCGAACATGGTTTGGCCGTCGCCGGCATCCTGTTCTGCCTCGGCCTGGTAGGCCTGATGGTGCGCCGCAACATTCTTTTCGTGCTGATGAGCCTGGAAATCATGATGAACGCCTCGGCACTGGCCTTCATCGTCGCTGGCAGCCGCTGGGCGCAGCCGGATGGGCAGATCATGTTCATCCTGGTGATCAGCCTGGCAGCGGCCGAGGCCAGTATCGGCCTGGCGATCCTGTTGCAGCTGTATCGCCGCTTCCACACTCTCGATATCGATGCAGCCAGTGAGATGCGCGGATGAACCTTATCTTCCTGACGTTCGTATTCCCCCTGATCGGCTTCCTGCTGCTGTCGTTCTCGCGCGGTCGCTGGTCCGAGAACCTGTCGGCGCTGGTTGGCGTCGGTTCGGTGGGCCTCTCGGCCGCCGTGGCCGCCTACGTGATCTGGCAGTTCAACATCGCCCCGCCGGAAGGCGGCGCGTACAGCCAGCTGCTGTGGCAGTGGATGTCGGTGGACGGCTTTGCGCCGAACTTCACCCTGTACGTGGATGGTCTGTCGGTCACCATGCTCGGCGTGGTCACCGGTGTCGGCTTCCTGATCCACCTGTTCGCGTCCTGGTACATGCGTGGTGAAGCCGGCTATTCGCGCTTCTTCGCCTACACCAACCTGTTCATTGCCAGCATGCTGTTCCTGGTTCTGGGCGACAACCTGCTGTTCATCTACTTCGGTTGGGAAGGCGTGGGCCTGTGCTCGTACCTGTTGATCGGTTTCTACTACAGCAACCGCAACAACGGCAACGCCGCGCTGAAAGCCTTCATCGTCACCCGTATCGGCGACGTGTTCATGGCCATCGGCCTGTTCATCCTGTTCGCCCAGCTCGGCACCCTGAACGTGCAGGAGCTGCTGGTACTGGCGCCGCAGAAGTTCCAGGCGGGTGATTTCTGGATGGTCCTGGCGACCCTGATGCTGCTCGGTGGCGCGGTCGGTAAATCGGCCCAGCTGCCGCTGCAGACCTGGCTTGCCGACGCGATGGCCGGCCCTACCCCGGTTTCGGCACTGATCCACGCGGCAACCATGGTTACCGCCGGCGTCTATCTGATTGCCCGTACCCACGGTCTGTTCGCCCTGGCACCCGACATCCTGCACCTGGTCGGTGTGGTCGGCGGCGTTACCCTGGTACTGGCCGGCTTTGCCGCCCTGGTCCAGACCGACATCAAGCGTATCCTCGCCTACTCGACCATGAGCCAGATCGGCTACATGTTCCTGGCCCTGGGCGTTGGCGCCTGGGAAGGCGCGATCTTCCACCTGATGACCCACGCCTTCTTCAAGGCCCTGCTGTTCCTTGCCTCCGGTGCGGTGATCGTTGCCTGCCACCACGAGCAGAACATCTTCAAGATGGGCGGCCTGTGGAAGAAACTGCCCCTGGCCTACGCCAGCTTCATCGTCGGTGGCGCCGCCCTAGCTGCCCTGCCGCTGCTGACCGCCGGCTTCTACTCCAAGGACGAGATCCTCTGGGAAGCCTTCGCCAGCGGCAACAACGGTCTGCTGTACGCCGGCCTGGTCGGTGCGTTCATGACCTCGCTGTACACCTTCCGCCTGATCTTCATCGCCTTCCACGGCGAAGCCAAGACCGAAGCTCACGCCGGCCACGGGATTTCCCACTGGCTGCCACTGGGCGTGCTGATCGTGCTGTCGACCTTCGTCGGTGCCTGGATTCATCCACCACTGGCAGGCGTGCTGCCGCAGAGCGTCGGCCATGCCGGCGGCGAAGCCAAGCACAGCCTGGAAATCGCCTCGGGCGCCATCGCCATCGCCGGCATCCTGCTGGCCGCGATGCTGTTCCTGGGCAAGCGTCGCCTGGTCACCGCGATCGCCAACAGCGGCATCGGTCGTGTGCTGTCGGCCTGGTGGTTCGCCGCCTGGGGCTTCGACTGGATCTACGACAAGCTGTTCGTCAAACCTTACCTGCTGATCAGCCACATCCTGCGCAAGGATCCGGTTGACCGCAGCATTGGCCTGATTCCGCGTATGGCGAAGGGCGGTCATGCCGCCATGAGCAAAACCGAAACCGGTCAGCTGCGCTGGTACACCGCTTCGATCGCCGTAGGTGCCGTGCTTGTGCTCGGTGCCGTTGTTATGGCTGCGGTCTGATATGAACCTTGCGACTTTGCGAAAGGAATTGAGCCCGTCATGATTTTGCCTTGGCTGATCCTGATCCCCTTCATCGGTGGCCTGCTGTGCTGGCTGGGTGAGCGCTTCGGCGCCACCCTGCCGCGCTGGATTGCGCTGCTGACCATGTCCCTGCTGCTTGGTATCGGCCTCTGGCTGTGGGCCAACGGGGACTACACCCTGGCCCCTGCACCGGGCGCCGCGCCTGAGTGGGCGGTCGAATTCAAAGTGCTGTGGATCGAGCGCTTCGGCATCAGCCTGCACCTGGCCCTCGACGGCCTGTCGCTGCTGATGATCCTGCTCACCGGCCTGCTCGGTGTGCTCTCGGTACTGTGCTCCTGGAAAGAGATCACCCGCCACGTTGGCTTTTTCCACCTCAACCTGATGTGGATCCTCGGTGGCGTGGTCGGTGTGTTCCTCGCCCTGGACCTGTTCCTGTTCTTCTTCTTCTGGGAAATGATGCTGGTGCCGATGTATTTCCTCATCGCGCTCTGGGGTCACAGTTCCTCGGACGGCAAGAAGACCCGGATCTACGCCGCGACCAAGTTCTTCATCTTCACCCAGGCCAGCGGCCTGATCATGTTGGTGGCGATCCTCGGCCTGGTACTGGTCAACTACAGCAACACCGGTGTGATCACCTTCGACTACACCCAGTTGCTCAAGGCCGAACTGCCGGCGGGCACCGAATACCTGCTGATGCTCGGCTTCTTCATCGCCTTCGCGGTCAAACTGCCGGTCGTACCCTTCCACTCCTGGCTGCCTGATGCTCACGCCCAGGCACCGACCGCAGGTTCCGTCGACCTCGCCGGTATCTTGCTGAAGACTGCGGCCTACGGTCTGCTGCGTTTCGCCCTGCCGCTGTTCCCGAATGCCTCGGCCGAGTTTGCGCCGATCGCCATGACCCTGGGTCTGATCGGGATTTTCTACGGTGCCTTCCTGGCGTTCGCCCAGACCGACATCAAGCGTCTGGTCGCCTTCTCCAGCGTTTCGCACATGGGCTTCGTGCTGATCGGTATCTACTCCGGCAGCCAGCAAGCACTGCAAGGTGCGGTGATCCAGATGCTGGCCCACGGCCTGTCGGCGGCGGCACTGTTTATCCTCGCCGGCCAGCTGTACGAGCGCCTGCACACCCGTGACATGCGTCAGATGGGTGGCCTGTGGCACCGTATCGCCTACCTGCCGGCCATCAGCCTGTTCTTCGCTGCGGCGTCGCTGGGCCTGCCGGGTACCGGTAACTTCGTGGGCGAATTCCTGATCCTGATCGGCAGCTTCGTCGCCTCGCCATGGGTCACCGTGATCGCCACTTCCGGCCTGGTGTTCGGTTCGGTGTACTCGCTGATCATGATTCACCGCGCCTACTTCGGCCCGGCCAAATCCGATGAAGCCCTGGCTGGCATGGATACCCGTGAACTGATCATGGTGCTGGGCCTGGCTGGCCTGCTGATCTTGCTGGGCATCTACCCGCAGCCGTTCCTGGACACTTCTGCCGCCACCATGAGCGGTGTGCAGCAGTGGTTCGGTACCGCTTTCACTCAACTCGCTTCGGCCCGGTAAGAGCGCTATGGACCTGACGATTCAACACTTTATCGCGCTTGCGCCGCTGCTGATCACCACCATCACCACTGTCGTGGTGATGCTGGCGATCGCCTGGCGCCGCAACCACTCGCAAACCTTCCTGCTGTCCATCGTGGGCCTGAACCTGGCCCTGCTGTCGATCATCCCGGCCCTGAAGGTTGCGCCACTGGCGGTCACCCCGCTGCTGACCATCGACAACTTCGCCTGCCTGTACATGGCGCTGATCCTGGTCGCCACCCTGGCCTGCGTCACCCTCGCCCACGCGTATCTGGGTGATGGCGGCAAAGGCTACCCGGGCAACCGCGAAGAGCTGTACCTGCTGATCCTCATGTCGGCACTGGGCGGCCTGGTACTGGTCAGCGCGCAGCACCTGGCAGGCCTGTTCATTGGCCTGGAGCTGCTGTCGGTACCGGTCTATGGCCTGGTGGCCTATGCCTTCTTCAACAAGCGTTCGCTGGAAGCCGGCATCAAGTACATGGTGCTCTCGGCCGCCGGTTCCGCCTTCCTGCTGTTCGGCATGGCGCTGCTGTATGCCGACGCCGGCAGCCTGAGCTTCGACGGTATCGGCAAGGCCCTGGCAACCACCAGCATGCCGAGCATGATCGCCCAGCTGGGCCTGGGCATGATGCTGGTCGGCCTGGCCTTCAAACTGTCGCTGGTGCCTTTCCACCTGTGGACCCCGGACGTCTACGAAGGTGCTCCGGCACCGGTTGCCGCCTTCCTGGCCACCGCCAGCAAGGTTGCCGTGTTCGCCGTCGTCGTACGCCTGTTCATGCTCTCCCCTGCTGCCAGCAGCGGCGTGCTGACCACCGTGCTGTCGGTGATCGCCGTGGCTTCGATCCTGATCGGTAACCTGCTGGCGCTGACCCAGAGCAACCTCAAGCGTCTGCTCGGTTACTCCTCGATTGCCCACTTCGGCTACCTGCTGATCGCCCTGGTGGCAAGCAAGGGTCTGGCCGTCGAAGCCATCGGCGTGTACCTGGTCACCTACGTGATCACCAGCCTCGGTGCCTTCGGCGTGATCACCCTGATGTCGTCGCCGTACAACGGCCGTGACGCCGACGCCCTGTACGAGTACCGCGGCCTGTTCTGGCGCCGTCCGTACCTGACCGCGGTGCTGACCGTGATGATGCTGTCGCTGGCGGGTATCCCGCTGACCGCAGGCTTCATCGGCAAGTTCTACATCATCGCTACCGGCGTCGAGTCGCAGCTGTGGTGGCTGGTCGGTGCCCTGGTGATCGGTAGTGCCATCGGCGTGTTCTACTACCTGCGCGTGATGGTCACCCTGTACCTGATCGAGCCGAACCTGCGTCGCCACGACGCCCCGCTGAACTGGGAACAGCGCACTGGCGGCGTCATGCTGCTGGCCATCGCCATCCTCGCTTTCGTGCTGGGTGTGTACCCGCAGCCACTGCTGGACATGGTTCAGCATGCCGGGCTGCAACTGATCGGTTGATCGATCTGGCTATGACAAACACCCCGCTTCGGCGGGGTGTTTTGTTTTGGGCTGCTCTGCAACCATCGCTGGCAAGCCAGCTCCCACAGGATTTGGTAATGATCCTGTGGGAGCTGGCTTGCCAGCGATGAGGCCGGTACAGATCGGCGACTGTGCTTCGTCTGATAGTTGCGACGTCAGATACCCGCTCACAGTCCCGGAACCCCCTCGATGCGCCCCACCCTACCCCGCTCCTCCCTCGCCTTGCTGATCTCCTGTGCCGCGTCGGTCCAGGCCGGCGAAGGCATCGAACTCGGTCAGGTACTGATCCAGGAACAGGAACACAGCGAACTGCAGGACGCTCGCGATCGCCTGCAGCAGGTGCCCGGCGCCAGCAACCTGATCGACATGCAGCAAGTGGAGCAAGGCCGGGTCGCCAGCAACCAGGATGTGCTCGCCTACCAACCCGGGGTGTTCGCCCAGTCGGCCGGCAACGATGGCATCAAGCTGTCGATCCGCGGTTCGGGCATCAACCGCGCACCCGGCGCCCATGGCTCGGGCGTGTACACGATGTTCGACGGTTTGCCGTTGACCGGCCCGGGTGGCACCCCTTATGAGCTGTTCGAGCCGCTGTGGCTGAGCCGCGCCGAAGTGCTGCGCGGCGCCAACGGTTTCGACAAGGGGTCACTGGCCCTGGGCGGCGCCATCGACTACATCACCCACACCGGCCGCGACGCCGCACCGCTGCAACTGCGCTACGAGATCGGCAGCCGCGGCTACGCCAAGCGCCAGATCAGTTCCGGCCAGGTACTGGGTGACCTGGACTACTACGTAGCGCTGACCGATTCCGAATACGACGGTTACCAGGATCACAGCAGCGGCAGCAGCAAGGGCATCGCCGCCAACGTCGGCTACCGTTTCAACCCGAACCTGGAAACCCGCTTTTACCTGCGCTACCGCGAAACCGAGAACGATCTGGCCGGACGCTTGACCCAGGAGCAGATCAAGCACGACCCGCGCGCGGCCAACCCGGCCTACCTGAGCCGCGATGACAGCCGTCCGCAGCCGGGCAGTACCTGGCTGGGCAACAAGACCACCTTCTATCTCGATGACGATTCGCAACTGGAAGCAGGCCTGGTCTATCACGACTATCCGATGGATCTGCGTGAAGGCCCGATGCGCCTGAAGGTCGCCTACACCGACGTCAGCGGCACCCTGAATTATCAGCGCCGCCACACTCTGTTCGGTCACGAGAGCAAAACCACCGTCGGCTGGCGCACCACCAAGCACCTGCCCAACAGCGGTGCTTCGCAGTACGCGCGGGTGAATGGGGTATTCGGTGCGAAAACGCGAGATTTCACCTACCAGGGTTCGGACACCGTCCTGCATGTTGGCAACGAACTGGAACTGATCCCCGACCTGTGGCTGACCAGCGGCCTGGCGGCGATCTACACCCGTCGCGAAAGCGCGGTGACCTATCCGGACAACGGCGGCAAGGTCAGCCAAAGTGACTGGGACTACGCCCCGCGTCTGGGCCTGCGCTATGACATCAACCCGCAGTTGCAGGTCTATGGCAACCTGAGCCGCTCGGTGGAGCCGCCGCACCCGTGGGCGCTGATCTGGAGCTCGACCAGCGCCACGCAACCTATCGAAATGCACAACCAGACCGCCACCACCCTGGAACTGGGAGCCCGTGGCGAGTCGGCCATCGGTCGCTGGGACCTGGCCTGGTATTACTCGGACGTACGCCATGAGCTGCTGGCCGTGGAGATCGTGCAAGGTCAGCCCGCCAAGGAGTTCAACGCCAGCCCAACCGTGCACCAGGGCATCGAGGCCGGGCTCGACAGCCTGCTCTGGGAACGCGGCGGCGTCGGCAAGCTGTCCCTGCGCCAGGCCTACACCTTCAGCGACTTCCACTACCGCGACGACGATACCTTTGGCGACAACCGCCTGCCGGGCATCCCCATGCACTACTACCAGGCCGAGTTGCGCTTCGACCTGCCCAGCGGCTTGTATGCGGGGATCAACACGCAGATGGCGTCCAAGGTCCAGGTCGACTACGCCAACAGCTACCCGGCCGACGCCTATGCCATTCTCGGCGCCACCCTGGGCTACAACTCGCCGAAACAAGACTGGCAAACCTGGCTCGACCTGCGCAACCTGACCAACAAGCGCTACGCCGCCACCGTTACCCCGGGCTACGACGACAAGGGGGCGGACGCCGCCCGCTCGACCCCGGGCGAAGGCTTCGGCGTCTACGCCGGGGTGTCGTACAGCTTCCGCTAACTGGGCAATTGCACCTGCGGCTTGGTCGAGACGAAGATCGCCCAGCTGGACATGAACAGCGCGGCGATCAGCGGGCCGATGACGAAGCCATTGAGCCCGAACACGGCAAGGCCACCGAGGGTGGAGACGAGAATAAGGTAGTCGGGCATCTTGGTGTCCTTGCCCACCAGGATCGGACGCAGCACGTTGTCCACCAGGCCGATCACGAACACACCGTAGGCCGCCAGCACCGCGCCTTGCCAGAAGGCGCCGGTAGCGACGAAGTACACCGCCACCGGCGCCCAGACGATCCCCGCGCCCACCGCGGGCAGCAGCGACAGGAAAGCCATCAGCACCCCCCAGACCAGGGCGCTGGGAATGTCCAGAATCCAGAAGATGATCCCGCCGAGGGCGCCCTGGGTCACCGCCACCAACAGGTTGCCTTTGACCGTGGCGCGCACCACGCGGTTGAACTTCAGTTGCAGGCGACGCTTCTGCTGCTCGGCCAGCGGCACCGCCGTGCGGATCTTGCGCACCAGCTCGGCGCCGTCACGCAAGAAGAAATACAGCAGGTAGAGCATGACGGCGAAGCTCACCAGAAAATCGAAGGTGCCCTGGCCGAAGCTGAAGGCCTGGGTCGCGAAGAACTGACTGCCCTGCACCGCACCCTTGGTGATCTTGTCGCGCAGGCCGGCCAGGTCGCCCATGCCCATGCGCTCGAGGAAATTCTGGACGAAGGCCGGGAGGATGTTCTTGAAACGTTCGATGTAGCCGGCCAGGTCCAGCTCGCCGCTCTCGATGCTTTTGTACAGCGCAGCCCCCTCCTGCACCAGCAGGGTACTGATAATGATTACCGGCAAGATCGCGATCACCAGGCAGATAAACAGGGTCAGCCCGGCGGCCAGGTTGCGCCGCCAGCCCAGGCGTGCCAACAGCCGGCGTTGCAGCGGAGCGAAGACGATACCGAGGATCACTGCCCAGAACACCGCGCCATAGAACGGCAGGAGAATCCAGATAAAGGCAATGGTCACCAGCACCAGCAGTGCCAGCAACGCCTTGTGTTGCATGACGGTTTCGTTCATGTGCGCTCCTTGTACGTTCTATTCGTTAGTGCCCCGGCCAGTGGTAAAAGTGCCGTTGATGCAGATCAATAAAAGCCTGCCGCAGCCGGCGTAGCATTCGCGCCTTTTGCCGCAGCCCGATCATGACCCTTCTCGCCAAACCCGAACTGCTCGCCCCCGCCGGCTCGCTGAAGAACATGCGCTATGCCTTCGCCTACGGCGCTGACGCCGTTTACGCCGGGCAGCCGCGCTACAGCCTGCGCGTGCGCAACAATGAATTCGATCACGCCAACCTCGCGCTAGGTATCAAAGAGGCCCAGTCCCAGGGCAAGCGCTTCTATGTGGTGGTCAACATTGCCCCGCATAACGCCAAGCTCAAGACCTTCCTCAGGGACCTGACGCCGGTGATCGACATGGCCCCGGATGCACTGATCATGTCCGACCCCGGCCTGATCATGCTGGTGCGCCAGCACTTCCCGCAGATGCCGATCCACCTCTCGGTGCAGGCCAACACGGTGAACTGGGCCAGCGTCGAGTTCTGGCGCAGCCAGGGCCTGACCCGGGTGATCCTGTCGCGTGAACTGTCGCTGGAAGAGATCGAGGAGATTCGCCAACAGGTGCCGCAGATGGAGCTTGAGGTCTTCGTCCACGGCGCCCTGTGCATGGCCTACTCCGGCCGTTGCCTGCTGTCGGGCTACCTCAACCGCCGCGATGCCAACCAGGGCAGTTGCACCAACGCCTGCCGCTGGCAGTACAAGGCCACCCCGGCGAGCGAGAATGTCACCGGTGAAATCGTTCGCGAGGTAGAGCCGACCCTGGGTCTCGGCGCACCGACCGAGCAAGTGTTCGTGCTGCAGGAAAGCAACCGCCCCGACGAAGACATGCCGGCCTTCGAAGACGAGCACGGCACCTACATCATGAACGCCAAGGACCTGCGCGCGGTGCAGCATGTCGAGCGGCTGACGCGCATGGGCGTGCATTCGCTGAAGATCGAGGGCCGGACCAAGTCGCACTTCTACTGCGCGCGCACCGCCCAGGTGTACCGCCAGGCCATCGACGATGCCGTGGCCGGGCGCGAGTTCGACCGCAACCTGATGCTCAACCTCGAATCACTGGCCCAGCGCGGATATACCGAGGGCTTCTTGCGCCGGCATGTGCATGATGAATATCAGAACTACCAGCGTGGCAACTCGGTGTCCGAGCGCCAGCAGTTCGTCGGCGAACTGAGCGGCGAGCGGATCAACGGCCTGGCCGAAGTGCGGGTGAAGAATCGCTTTGCGGTGGGTGATCATCTGGAATTGATGACGCCGAAGGGCAATTACCACTTCGACCTGCACCAGTTGCGTGATCGCCAGGGTGGCACGATCGAAGTGGCGCCGGGGGATGGGCATACGGTGTATCTGCCGATCCCCGAGCAGGTCGATCTGGCCTTCGGCTTGCTGCTCAGGGATCTGGTTCATTGAATCAAGGCGCGGACTTCGCCAGCGCCGCGCCCTCAACCTCACGAATCACCTGCAGACGATACTGCGGGTCGGCCTTGATCTGCGCCTCGGTGAATGGAATCACCTGCCACTGCTTGGCCGAGAACGCCCGGGTCTGGTCACCGGCATGGGCCGAACCTGCCTCACTGGACTCCGAGAACGCCAGCATGCCCAGGGCATGCGGCCCCCGCTCATCGAAGGTTACCAGTTGCAGGTAGCTGGTGCCGCTGACCACCAGGCGCTTGTCAGCGGCAACCGGTACGCTCTGGATCGCGTTGTACACGCCCAGGCTCGCCGGCCCGCCGTGAATCGGCGTGCCATCGGCAGCCTGCTGGATCTGCCCCCAGCGCGCGTCATTGCTGAGCCCGGCCTTGGTCACTTGCGCGACTGAAGCCAAGGCTGCCTCACGCAAGGCGTTGGCCACGTCGGCCTGATCGACGGCCAGCCCCCGCGGTGTGTGCTGCGGATCGGCGGCGTCGAAGCCGACCCGCCAGAAGTCCTTGCGCCCCTGCAGGGCCTGCATGATGTTCTGGAAGTGCACCAGGCCAAGGCCACTGTCGAGGTTGGCGCGTTGGTCCCAGGCCTTGAGGCTGGCGCATAGCGCGCCGAGCTGGGCATCGGCGGTTTGCCCGGCGCACCACTTGAGCAGGTCAGGCATGACCAGCTCGGCGACATACACCTGGTTGTCCATGACCATCTGCTGCAGGTCCGCCTGGCTGATCTTGCCCTTCTCGCTCAAGCTCGCCAGGCGCTGCAAGGCAAAACGGCTGCGCGGGCCCAGGGGTTGACCTTCACGGCTGATCAACGGCGAGTAGCCCTGCAACGGTTTGGCCGGGTTGACCATCCAGGCCGAGTCGTTGGAGTGCTGGACGAAGTCGCTACGGCTCAGGCTCGGTTGCAGTTGCGCGGGGAAGATGCCGGCCTGCGCGGCGCGCGGGTCGACCTTCCAGTTGCAGGCACTGCGCGAGCCGTCGAGCACGATCATTTCCTGGCCGGCGGCCGGATCGCTGCACTGGGCGAGCAAGGCGGCATCGACGTAGGGCACCACCGACTGGTTCAGGTACAGCGCCTGGCCCTTGGCATCCACCGCCAGGGTGTTGACCCAGGGGATACCCTGCAGGCGCTGCACCGAAGCTTGCAGGCTTTTCAGGCTATCGGCGCGGTTCATGGCATCCCACTGCTCAAGTACCCGCGTGTTGTCGAGGTTGGCGTCACGCAGGCTGAAGGCGTACTGCTTGTTCCAGTCCAGGCGCCCCGGCCACTGCACGATCGGGCCGAATACCGAACTGTAGACGTCACGGGTCACGGGCTTGAACTGGCCATCCTCGCCCTTCACCGTCACGCTCAGGCGTTGATGGGTCATGGCGAGCGACTTGCCGTCGAGCAGGTAGCGGGTCGGGTCCTTGGGGTCCAGCTCCAGCCGATACAGGGTGAAATGCTTGGAAGTGTCTACGGTATGGGTCCAGGCCAGATGGCGGTTAAAGCCGATGTTGATCAGCGGCAGCCCCGGCAAGGCCGCGCCCATGACATCCAGTTTGCCCGGCAAGGTCAGTTGCATCTGATAGAAACGCATGCCGCCTGCCCAGGGAAAATGCGGGTTGGCCAGGAGCATGCCACGACCATTGAATGAACGCTCGGCACCGATCGCCACGGCGTTGCTGCCGCGCTCGACGGCAAATTGCTCCTGGCGCGCCTGGGCGACGCTGAGGTCGGGGCGCAACTGGGCGACGATGTTGGGCGGCGTTGCTCCGGCCAATGCTTCGGCGAACTGGCCGACACCGCCTTCGACCAGCAAGCGGCGGGTCAGCTTGACCAGATCGAGGGTGGTGACAGGCCGCAGCCACTCTGCCTGCAGGCATTGCGCGCCCTGGCCCTGGGCCTTGAATTCGGCCAATGCGCGGTTGTAACCCTTGGCATAGCCCTCAAGGCGCGCGCGCATGGCCGGCGGTTGTGCCTGCCAGAAGCCGAACACCGCCGTCGGCGTGTTCAGCCAATTGAAGAACAGGTCGCTGGGCAGGTTTTCGCGCTGCTCGAAAGTGCGCTGCTTGGGACCGAAGTAACGCGAACGCTCGCCGTTGACGGTGACCACTTCGTTAGCCAGCAGGCACAGGTTGTCTTGCGCATAGGCATAGCCAATACCGTACCCCAGGCCCTGCTCGTCCTGGGCCAGGATATGCGGCACGCCGAAACTGGTACGGCGGATTTCGGCAGACGCATCGCCCGCTGCCACCCGCGCCTGGACGGGAAGGCTGAGACCGGCGAGCAGCCCGGCCATACAAAGGGTTGCAAAAGGACGAGGCTTGATCACGCGCACTCCAGCTCAATCAGGGAAAAGTCGTTCTGATTGAACGAAATACGCCGGGGAAATTTACGGTTTCAGCCAGCTCAATACGTCTTTAGAAGGTGAATCTGCAGATTTTTTTCGTCAGGTACTGCAGTTTTGCCGCGCTCATTCGTCTTATAGGTGTAGGCAAACACTTTTGCTTATCTGGACAGGCCAAGAAATGGAGCATTCACATGTACAACCAGCAACAGTCAGCGGTGATAGCTGGCCCTGGACGCACGAAGAGCCAACCTGTGACTGAAAGAACTGAAGCCGGCGAAAACGAGCGTCCCGGCAATGAACACATCCGCGAGCTGCTCCGGGCCTTTGGCCTGCGCACCAGCCTGATTCGCCTGAAGGTCATCGATGCCTTGCACATGGCCGATCGCAATGGTCGCAGTATCGGTGTACGCGGGATACACAGCCAGCTCGAGCAACTGGATATCCCGCTGTCGTTCCTCAGCGTTCGCGAAGTGCTCAAGCGCTTGTGCGCCGAAGGCGTGATCAGCCTGGGCAGCGATAAATGCTACAGCCTCAACCCCCAGGCCCGTGAAGTGCTGGAGCAGGCCATCTCTCGTTGAGCGCCCGGCCGGCCAAAGCCGGCCACGCTTACGGCCTCAGGTCTTGACCTTGCGCCGCATGATGCCATTGACCACCACCACAACCACCGCCACACCGATGGCGATGTACTGGAACACTTGCTCGCTGATCGTCCCCTGCTTTTGCAGGTAGGACAGTCCGAGCATGATCCCCAGCACCAGCAGGGAGATCAGGATGGAGTATTTCAGGCGTTGACCTTGAGTCATTGGGTATTTCCTTGCGACATCGGCGAAAAGGCCCGACGCGGGCCGAGCGCATGATACAACGTCCCCCGCCGGACAGCGGACAATTTCCCGCTTCTGCCGACAGCACTGCATTGCCAACATGGCTTCCCGGGCTGACGCCCAGACGAATGGAAGTCGACCATGTTCATGCGCACCCTGCTGGCCAGCCTGCTACTGCTTGGCACCTTCAAGGCTCATGCCTTGCCGACCGAATCCCAACCTCGAAACATTTTGCTGGAACTCGGCGCACAGCTGGCGGGCAGCGCCGGTAGCAGCCAATGGCAACAGCTCTGGCAACGCACCCGACAGGCCGGGCACCTGGACTCTGGCGCACGAGGCGTGCACTTCGATGTGCCCCAGGCACAAATCCCGGCACTGGTTGCCGCTACCCTGGCCACAGCGGATGAGGCCCTCGCGCTGAAGCAGACGCAGGTGCTGTATCGCCGTGACTTTCACCCCAGGGTCATCGGCAAGGTTGCCGCACAGGAGGTGACCGCTGTGTGCGTGTGGGTCGACTGGCGCAGCTTCCCTGAACATGGAGTCAGCCGGCCGGCCAGCTATCTGGGCCAGGTCAGCCTGCTGCTGGCTCGCCCTTGCGAGTGAGCATGGGTTGGCCAACCAGACAAAGGTGAAATTACCTTACCAACGGGTAGTCAAGGCTCAGCGCTTGAGGCTGTATTCCATTCCCACATCGAAGCAATGCCAGTCCTACAGAAAGCGTGCAAATCGGCCACCCCTTCTGCCCCACTTGCTGCCTAGCCTCCGTTCTGCCCGGTAGCCGAGAATCCAGCTCAAGCCACGACAGGCAGACGCGCTTTGCCGCGCTGATGCTACCTGCAATGGCTTCAGCCGCATGGCACGGATCATCAAGGTGCCGAACTATCGCCCACAAGGAAGTCACCATGGAACTGAGCGACCTGGACCGAATCGACGTCGAGCAACTGCCCCACTCGCTGCAGATGCTGATCGAATGCCTTGGCATTGAACATGCCTACAACCTGACGAACACCTATGGCGGACGCCCCAAGTACATTCCCAAACACCGCGAACGCACGGCCCTGGCGGAAATTCTGCCAGCGCCCGCGCTGGATGCGCTGATCAAGCGATTTGCCGGCATGGCACTGGAAATCCCCAAGGTTGACCATTTCCTGCGCCAACTGCGCAACCAGCAGATTCAACAGGAAAGCGCCGATGGCCTGTCGCGCAGCATGCTGGCCAACAAGTACGGATTGAGCCTGCGTCAGATCGGCAATATTCGCCGCCAGGACGCTTGCCCGCGCTGATGTCAGCAGACAACTACCCTAGATTCCCAACCCGCGCACAAGGTGCGCACCCACGATAAGGAAATCCCCCATGGCAACAGTCGACAACGATATGATCGGTTCGGTCATGAACGCCCTACCCCTGGATCGGATGATCGCCGGACCGCTGCAGGCAATGGTCCAGGCCCAAGTCGCCGCCAGCCAATCTTACGCTGACTTCCTCATGGGCGTCTGTGTCGAGAATGGCAAAGCGGTCGCCATCGAATTCAACTACGACGAAACCGTTACCGATGAACAGGGGGCAGCCAAGGGAACCGTCTCCAAAACCATGCGCATCCCGCTCATGGCGGCGATCGCTCACCCCAACATCGTCATCGAGGAAGGGAATGTCGAGTTCGAAGTAACCATTAGCCAACAGGCCGAATCCAGTAGCGAAACCGCAGGTGAAGTGAGTACTGCCGCGTCCTTTGGCTTCGGCAAGTTCAAGATGGAGCTCAAAGGCCAGGTCAGCCACAAGTCGACGCAAACCCGCAAGACCGATACCCGTGCCCGCTACGCCTTCAATACCAAAGTACGTCGTATGGAACCACCTGAAGCACTGATGCGGGTCATCGATGCCCTCACTGAAGCCGCCAGCAAGCCGGTTACAAGCTCCAGCTGACAGCCACCACCCTTGCGTTGGGTACCTCAGCGTAACCCTTCGCCAATGGCCCTCTCTGCTGGAGGGGGCTTGAGCTGAAGATTCCCAGGAGTGCACACAGCTTGGACCCGCGCCCGCCGAACAACGCGCCCATCATCGCCAGCGACCTGTGCGATATCACTCGCGGCCTGCAGGAAGCCGCCGCGGCCACCAACAACCTGATTGCCCAGCAGTACATCAAGCTGTTCGACCAGTTTTTCGACTATGACGCCGAGGCACTGGGCACGCCGATGAAAGCCAAGATGGTCGAAGTGGCGATGGACGATCAGCACACGATGCAGATCCCGCTGATCGCACTGGTGTCACCGCGGGGGCTGGCACTGGAGCGCATGCAGGTAGACCTCTCTGTGCGGATTCAAAACACCGAAACCACCGAGGCCAGCGAGAGCCTGCAACGCGAGCGCTTCTATGTAACGGTCGGCGGCCAGAGCAAACGCAATGGCGATGCAGCACGCGACCCCGATGAAGTGCAGATCCGCATGCAGTTCCAGGCCTGTGAACCACCGGAAGCGCTGAACCGGCTGATCGAGGAGTACACCAAACTGATTACCCCGCTTCGCTTGTCCACCCCTGTCCAGCCCACGGACGACAGCAACGAGTTCATCGAAGCCGCGACCGTGCGTTGACCAGGACCGCCCCTAGAAATCGCGCTTGTAGAAGATATCCAGGGAACTGGCCAGGCCACTGGCCGCCTCCAGGTAGACCTTCTTGCTGAGCTTGTAGCGCAAGGCAATGGTGTTGGCCGGCTCGAACACCCCCACCCCGTAACGCAGGCTCAAGCGCTCGGTCAGGTTGCCGCTGGCGACCACGGCGGTGTTGTTGCCACTGCCTTGGGTGTCGAGCTGGAAGTCATCGATGCCCAGGCTCGAGGCCAGGCTGCCGGTGATCCCGGCGCTGCCTGCCAGGCCCAGGCCGAGCGCGGCTTCAGCGAGCATGTTGTTGTCTTCCCCCGTGGTGCCCAACGGCCGCCCGAGGACCAGGTAGGACAACGCCTGCTCCTGGCTCATGGCCGGCTCCGAGAACACCTGGGTGGTAGGCTGCTCGGCGCTGCCGCTCAAGCGGATACCGGCAATCACGTCATCGGTCTTGCGAATCGCCTCGATGTCCAGGTACGGCTGATCGATGGGCCCGGCAAACAGCAAGCGCGCACGGCGGATTGTCAGCCGCTGGCCGTAGGCACGGTAACGACCGTCGGCCAGGCTCAGCTCACCACGGGTATCGAGGTTGTCACCGATATGCACGTGCCCCAACAGGTTGGCGGTCAGGCCGAAACCACTGAACGAGAGTTTCTCCTGGCCCACCTGGACGTCGATATCCATGGCCATGGCCATCGGTGCTTTGCCCTCCTCGGTCTGATGCCCCAGGATCACCGTGTCATCGGAGACCTTGACCGTGGACGGCGGCAGTTCACGCACGGTGATCTTGCCCTTGGGTACCAGCACCTTGCCGGTCACCGCGAGCTTGTCGTCGATCAGGCTGATCTTCAGGTCCGGGGCCACTTCGAGGGCCGCGTAGGGTTCGACGTTGACCGGCAAACGCTGGCCCTGCAGTGCCAGGTTGACTGCCAGGGCATGGCCCCAGCCAATCTGCCCGCTCAGGCTGCCCTGGCCCGCATCGCCGCTTTTCCAGCTGCCGTTGAGCTGGACCTGTTCGCCGGCGATCAGCGCCTGCAGTTGCAGGTCCTCAAGGCTGATCGGCAGCTCGGCGCCGCTGACTTCACCACGCGCAAGGTTCAGGCTGCCATTGACCTGGGGAGCCAGCAAGGTGCCGGACAGGCGTCCGCTGCCGTTGAGCTGGCCATTGAGGCGTTCGACCATCGGCGCGAACGGACGGCCGATGGCCAGGTCCAGGCCGCTGAGGCGGAAGTCACCGCTCAGGGGTTTGTTTTTTGCCAGCGGATCAAGCCGGGTATTCACCGCCAGCTCGCCGAGCTTGTCGCCCTGGAAATCCAGACGGGTGTCAATGCGCCGCGGGCCCAGGGTACTTTGCAGGCGCAGGGTCTGGTAGGGGAAGTCCAGCCACTGGTCCTTTTCGCGCACACGCAAGGTGCCGCCGCTGGCATCGATGAGGATGGTGCCCTTGGGCCCGCTGGCCGGTACGTCAAGGTTGATGTCGGCATTGAGCAGCCCCTGCCAGGCAAAGTCCTTGGGCAGCCACTGCGCCAGGCTTTGCAGCGGGAACTGCTTGAGGTGGTAGCGCAGGCGCGGCTCGGGCGCCAGGCGCTGGTCTTCACCACACAGGCTGGCCTGGCCGGAACGCCAGCAATGGGCACCGAAATCCACTTGGCCGCTGGCCAGGCGCTGCAGTTTGGCCGGCGCCTGCAGGCGCCAGTCCTGGCCTCCGGCCTGGATTTCGCCGCTGGCCAGGCGACCGCGCCAGTTGCCCTTGTCCAGTTGCCCATCCAGACCCAGGTCAAGCTTGAGCTGCGGCCCGTCCAGGCCCAGTTGCAGTTTTTGCTGGCGAAGATCACCGGCGCCCTTGGCAGTGAGCATTCCGAGGCTGGTATCGCCCAGGCGAATGCTGCCGGCCTGCAGGTCGATGACCGCTCTTTGCGCGTTATCAAGACGCGCCTCCAGGCTCAGGCGCTGCACGCGGTTGTCGGCCTGGGCCAGTTGCTGGCCCTGCAGCACGAAGCTGCCCTGGGGTGCCTGCAAGGTACCGGCAACCTCCAGGCGGCCCTTGACCTGGCCTTGCAGCTGCGGCCAGAGCTGGCCCAGGCGCGGCAGGTTGATATCGATCTGTCCGGCCAGGCGCTGCTGCAGGCTGCCACTGCCATTGATGTGGTTGTCGCCCAGGCGGATGTCCAGGGTACCCAGGGTCCATTGCTGCCCTGCCCCTTGGGCCACTGCTTTAAGCACTGCGGGCTGACCACGGAGACGGCCCTTGAGGTCAAGGTCGGCGTCCAGGCGCAACTCGCCGTTTTTCATTGCCCCCTTGCTGCGCAACGGGCCGGCCAGGGTGCCGGGCAATTCGGCCAGCCAGTACGCCGGGTTCAGCGCCGACAGCTCCAGTGCCGCATCCCAGGCCACGCCATCGGCAAACTGCACGCCGACACTGCCGGCGGCCTTGCCTTGGCCGGCATTGAGCAGCAGTTGCGGCAAGCTGACCTGCTTGAGGTCGCCCTTGAACGGGCTGCTCAGGCTGAAGGCACCGGCCGGACCGTCCAGGTCACCTTTGAACTCACCCTGGTAGTTGCCATCGCGGTACTGCACCTGGCCGTTGAAACGGCGCAAGGCAACTTCGGGCGCTTGCTCCAGCGGATACAGGCGCAGCCAGGGGAAATCCAGCCAGTCGATGCTGGCTTCGGCGCTCAGGCCTTGCTGCCAGTTGGCCTTGGCCTTGAGTTTCAGCGCCTGCTCGGCGCTGGCGGTGAGGTCCAGGGCACTGAGTTCGGCGCCTTTGGCATCGACCCGGCCTTGCAGGTTGAGCGCCACCGGACCCTGTTCGGCGGGCAGGCTGGCCGTGCCAAGCAGTCGATAGCCGCTTTGCAGGTTGCCCTTGGCGCTCAGTTGCAGTTTGTTCAGCTGCAGGGTGTCGGGCAGCTCGGCCGAGGGTTTGAACGCCTCGCTGCTGATCTGCAGTTGCGCCGGCAGGTTGTCGGCCAGGGCTTGCAGCTCGCCGGTCAGGCGCGCATGCAGGTAGCCACTGCTGTCAGCCTTGAGCTTGAGGGTTTTCTGCAGGTCGCCGTCCACCTGCAATGCCAGTTGCCAGGGCTGCCCATCGACACTCGGCAACTGCAGCTGCCCTTGGGCCTGCAACGGCCAATCGGCTTCGGGCTTGAGCGAGCCCTGCAGGCTCAGCTTGAGGTCATCGCGCTGCAGTTGCAGGCTGTCGATCTGCAGCCCGGCCGTGGTCCAGTGGGCGGCCAGTTGCAGTTGGCTGAGCTGTTCATTGCCGTCCAGGCGCAGATGGCCGATGCGCACGGTGCCCAGCTCGATGGCCATGGGCAGCTTGAGTTCCGGCAGCTGCAGCGGCCCGCTGTCGGGCTTCGGCTCGCCGGGGGCGAAGGCCAGGTTGACCTGGCCGGCTTCCAATTGATCGATGCACAGGGTCATGCGCAGCAGGCAGCCCGGCGACCAGGCCAATACCGGCGCCAGCAGCTCGACCCGATCGCCACCCTGTTCCCAGAGCAAGCGCTCGGCTTGCCACTGCCCGGCCAGGCGCCCCTGGAAGTTATCCAGCTGCAACCCCGGCACCAGCCCCAGTGCCCAGCGGCTGCCGGCCTGGGTACCGAGCATCAGGCCCACACCCAGCACAAGGAGTACGAGCAAGGCCAGCAGGCCAAGAACGATGAATTTGATAACGCGACTCACAGTTCCGGCCCCATGGAGAAGTGCAGACGGAAACCGCCGTCGTCATCCAGCGCGCGGGCCAGATCCAGACGCAGCGGCCCGACCGGAGACACCCAGCGCACCCCGATACCGACACCGGTCTTGAGGCTGGGGAGCTCCAGATTGTTGAATGAATTACCCTGGTCGATGAAGGTCGCCACCCGCCATTTCTCGGCGACCGAATACTGGTACTCGGCGCTGCCGGCTACCAGGTAACGGCCGCCGATGCGATCGCCGTCGGAGTTCTTTGGCGACAGGGTCTGGTAATCGTAGCCGCGCACGCTCTGGTCGCCACCGGCAAAGAAGCGCAGCGAGGGCGGAATCGAGTTCTTGTAGCTGTTGGTGGCGCTGCCGCCGAACTGCACACGGCCGAGGAAGCGATGGTTCTGGCCCAGGGTGGTCAGGCCCTTGAGCAACACATTGGCGTGCAGCAGGTTGGTGTCGGAAACCAGCCCTTCCTTGGCCGCCTGCACATCGAACTGCAGGCGATAGCCGTTGTGCGGGTCAATGCGGTTGTCGCTGCGCAGGTAGGAATAACTAATGCCGGGCATCAGCAGGTTGCTCAGGCCCGAATCGTCACCGAGCTTGTATTCTTCGCGCTGGTACTTCAGCGAGATGACCCGCTGCCAGCCGCTGGGCAATTTGCTGTGCCATTCCGGGCCGACCGTGAGCAGCTTGCTCAAGGTGTCGGTGCCGGCGATTTCTTCGTTCTGGTAGCCACCGGCAAAACGCAGTTTGTCGGTCAGCGGCGGGTCGAGCGGGATGTCGTACCACAGGCCGACGTTCTGCCGCGGCGCCGAAAGCTCGGTTTCCCAACCGTAGCTATGGCCCTGCGGATTGACCCAGTGGCGGGTCCAGTTGGCCTTGCCGCGCGGCCCGACGTCGGTCGAGAAACCCAGGCCCAGGCCCATGGTTCGCGGCTTGCGAGTCTCGAGCCGGACGGCCACCGGGATGCTCTGATCGACTGCGGCGGTGGGTGCGGCATCGACCCGTACGCCTTCGAAATAGCCACTCGATTGCAGGGCATTATTGAGGTCGGCAATCAGTTCGGAATCGTAAGGCGTGTCGGCTTTGAACGGCACCATGCGTTGCAGCAGGTCTTCATCCAGGGGGGTATCGCCGGCGAAGCTGACCTTGCCCAGACGGTAGCGCGGGCCGCTTTCATAGATCAGTTCGATGTCGGCGACGCCCGCCTGCGGGTCGACCGCCAGGCGCTGGCGGACGAAGTGGCCGCTGAAGTAACCGTAGCGCGATGCCTGGTTCTGGATCAGGCGCTTGGCGTCTTCATAATGACCATGGTTGAGCACCGCGCCCGAGCGCAGCGCCTTGCTGTCGGGAATGCGGAAGGCTTTGAGTTCGCTGGCCGGGCCATCGATGCGGATGGTCACATCACGCAGGTGCACCGGCTCGCCGGGATCGATGTTCAACACCAGCTGCGGCCCCTTGTCGGCCTTGGCCGGTGGTTTGACCTCGCTGTCGATCTGCGCCTGGTAATAACCCAGGGCCTGAGCGGCCTTGCGCGCCTGCTCGACTGCGCCGCGGCTGAAGCGCAACAGCGCCTCTTCATCGCGTTTACCAAGGCTGCCGATATAGCCTTCGACATTGGCCTTGAGTTCGTTATTGGCAGGTTTGACCCGGACCACCAGCTCGCTTTGCGCATACGCGCCGATGCTGGCAAACCATAGAATCAAACCGCAGGTGAATCGTCCTGAATGCGTCATAGGCGCGGATGCTACCAGAGCTTGGCGGCAGCATGGAGCCCAAGGTTTTCCTCGCGGTTGAGCAATTCAGGCCGAAGCCTGCTGCGACGACTGTGGATTGGGATGGAAGAACACGTGTTCGCGGACCGGGCCTACCGCGATCTCGCCAATTTCCTGATAGCCCTGACGCTGGTAAAACGCCAGGTAGTGCTCGTTGCCGGTGTCCAGCACCACGCCCTGGGAATGCTCATCCACGGCACACCAGTCGTGCACCGCCTGCAACAATTGTTCACCGTAGTGCTTGCCCTGGAACTGCGGGTGAATCCCCAGCAGCGGCAACACATGCACCGCGTCACTGGGCAGGCAGGCCATCAGCGCGGCCTGGTAATCCAGGTAGCGGCGGGTGCAGCGAAAGCCGGTGCTGAGCACCATGCGCATACGCCAGGCCCAGCTTTCGGTGATGCCCAGGCGTCGCTGCGGCGGGGCAATCAGGGCGATGCCGATCAGGCGGTCATCGACCAGCAGGCCAATGGCGGGCAAGTCCTGGAGAAAATGCTGCTTGACCCGCTCGCGCACGGTGGCGCGAATACGCTGGTCGAACCCCGGGCGCTGGGCTTCGAACAAAAAGGCAAAGGTCGGTTCGTGGCGATAGGCGTGATACAGCAGGGAGCGCGCCTCGCGGCTGTAGCCGCCATCGAGCAGACGGACTTCAGCCGGTGCGGCAGTCGATTCGGGCATGCTGGCAAACCTCCGGAAATGGGCATTCATTGCCTTTGAGGTGTTCGGGGTGCCAACGTTCACCTCGTGCCACAGGTTAGCAACCTATCGAGTGGATCGCCACGCTGGCCGACGCCGCCGATGTCGGCTAGGATCCTGGGTTTTACCAGGATTGTGCTTCCATGAAGATCGTCTCGTTCAACATCAATGGCCTGCGTGCCCGGCCCCACCAGTTGGCGGCGTTGATCGAAAAGCACCAGCCCGACGTCATCGGCCTGCAGGAAACCAAGGTCAGCGACGAGCAGTTCCCGCTCGCCGAGGTCCAGGCCCTGGGCTACCACGTACACTTTCATGGCCAGAAGGGCCACTACGGCGTCGCCCTGCTCTCGCGCCAGGCGCCACTGAGCCTGCACAAGGGCTTTAGCACCGATGAAGAAGAAGCCCAGCGCCGCTTCATCTGGGGCACCTTCGCCGATGCCGATGGCACGCCGATCACCATCATGAACGGCTACTTCCCCCAGGGCGAAAGCCGCGACCACCCGACCAAATTCCCGGCCAAGCAGCGCTTTTACAGCGACCTGCAGGCGCTGCTGGAAACCCAGTTCCAGAACGATCAGCCATTGCTGGTGATGGGTGATGTGAACATCTCTCCGGAAGACTGCGACATCGGCATCGGTGCCGACAACGCCAAGCGCTGGCTGAAGACCGGCAAATGCAGTTTCCTGCCGGAAGAACGCGAGTGGATGGCGCGCCTGAAGAACTGGGGCCTGGTCGACAGTTTCCGCCACCTGCACCCGGAAGTGGCCGACCGTTTCAGCTGGTTCGACTACCGCAGCCGCGGCTTTGAAGACGAGCCCAAACGTGGCCTGCGCATCGACCTGATCATGGCTTCCCAGGGGCTGCTGCCGCGGATCAAGGATGCCGGGGTCGACTATGACTTGCGCGGTATGGAAAAACCTTCGGACCACGCGCCGATCTGGCTTGAACTGGGCTAGTTCAGACGCAGACCCTGTGGGAGCTGGCTTGCCAGCGATGAGACCCGGCTGGCCAAGCACGGTATCGGCCGCGGAAAAGCATCGCCGGCAAGCCGGCTCCCACAGGATTGGCGCAGGTTGGCAAAAACGCTGTCATCTTTTGGTCACCCTTCCGTCTTAATCTCCCGGCACACCCTTTGCCCATGAGTGCCAGACGGCATGTTGCGCCACCTCTCCCTGCTCGTGCTTTGCCTGCTCCCGCTGATTGGCGCCGCTGCCCCGCAGGCGCAATTGCGTATCCAGGGTTCCAACACCATCGGTGCCGCGCTGGCACCGGCGCTGGTCACCGGTTTGCTCGAGCAACAAGGCGCCAGCGCCATCAGCATCGTCAGTAGCGATGCCGCCAACGAACTCCAGGTCCGTGCCCGGGGCAGCAACGGCCAGGCCTTGCTCATCGACATCGCCGCACACGGCTCCAGCACCGGCTTTAGCGCACTCAAGTCCGGCCAGGCAGAACTGGCCGCCTCCTCCCGCCCGATCAAGCCGGTTGAGCTGAGCGAGCTGCAAGCCCTGGGCGACCTCAACAGTGCCGCTGCCGAGCAGATCATCGCCCTGGACGGTGTCGCGGTGATCGTCCATCCCGACAACCCGCTGCCGCAGCTGACCACCACCCAGCTGGCGCAGGTTTTTTCCGGGCAGATCAACCGTTGGGAACAACTGGGTATCGGCAGCGGCCCGATCAACCTGTACGCCCGCGACGACCGCTCCGGGACCTTCGAAACCTTCAAGGCGCTTGTCCTCGACCCGGCCCAGCAACCGCTGGCCGACACCGCCAGACGCTTCGAATCGGCTGAACAACTGGCCAGCCAGGTGCTCGGCGACCGCCAGGCCATCGGCTTCAGCAGCCTGGCCACGGTGCATGGCGCCAAAGTCGTGGCGATTGCCGACGGTGAGTCCCAGGCCATGCTGCCGACACCGGCGCTGGTGGCCAGCGAAGACTATCCACTGTCGCGACGGTTGTACTTCTATCTGCCGCCCGGCCAGGCCAACCCGCTGGCCCGAGCCCTGGTCGAGTTCGCCCAAAGCCCCCAGGGCCAGGCCATCGTTACCCGCAACGGCTTCGTCGGCCAGCAGGTGCAGAGCGGCAAGGTTCAGCCCCGTGCCGACATGCCGCGCCGTTACCTGAGCCTTGCCAATGATGCCCAGCGCCTGTCGGTCAACTTTCGCTTCCAGGAGGGCAACGCCAGCCTCGACAACAAGGCCCTGCGCGATGTGCAGCGGGTCGTCCAGTACCTGCAGGCGCGGCACAAGCTGGCCAACAAGGTGGTGCTGGTGGGGTTCGGCGATGCCAAGGATGACCCGCGGCGCGCTGCCCTGCTTTCGCGGCTGCGGGCCATGGCAGTGCGGCGGGAGCTGGCCCGCAGCGGCGTCGAATTGCGCGAGATCATCGGCCTGGGTGACGAACTGCCGGTGGCGGCCAACACTGCCGAGCAAGGGCGGATCCGCAATCGACGGGTCGAGGTGTGGGTCTACTGACTTGCTGCCTGGCAGCCTGGGCAATCAATTGTTACAGGCTCGATTGGGCGCTCACCCTCCCCGGGGCTAGGCTTGTCCTTAGTGACGCCGGGCCCCTCTGACGGCTGCCAAGCCGCCATGTCGGAGTCACTGTTGCTCAGCAACGTCGACATAAAGGAGGGGCTCATGGCAGCTCTACAGGTATTTCTCGACAACGACTTCCTCGGCACCAGCCTGTGGTTCTGGCTGGCCTTTCTCGGCATCGTGCTGACCCTGCTGGTACTGGACCTGGGCGTGCTGCACCGCAAGCTGCACGAAATCGAAATGCGCGAAAGCCTGCTGCTGTATGGCGGCTATTTCAGCGTTGGCGTGCTGTTCGGCGTGTGGGTGTGGTTCGAGCTGGGGGCGCAGAAAGCCCTGGAGTTCTACACAGGCTTTCTCATCGAGCAGTCGCTGTCGATGGACAACGTGTTCGTCATGGCGATGATCTTCAGCTTCTTCGCCATCCCCCGCCGCTACCAGCACCGGGTGCTGTTCTGGGGGATTCTCGGGGTAGTGGTGCTGCGGGCGATCATGATTGGCCTGGGCAGTGCGCTGGTACAGGAGTTCGACTGGATTCTCTATGTGTTCGGTGCCTTCCTGCTGTTCACCGGGGTGAAGATGCTGTTCTCCGGAGAACAATCCCACCCGGACCTGGCCAATAATCCGGTGCTGAAATTCGTGCGGCGCCACCTGCGGGTGACCGACGAGCTTCATGGCCCGCGTTTTTTTGTGCACATCACCCCCACCGGGCAGAGCAAGGCGCTGCGCTATGCCACGCCGCTGTTCCTGGCCCTGGTGCTGATCGAACTGGCCGACCTGGTGTTCGCCGTCGACAGCGTGCCGGCGATCTTTGCCATCACCCAGGATCCGTTCATTGTCTACACCTCGAACATCTTCGCGATTCTCGGTTTACGGGCGCTGTACTTTGCCCTGGCAGCACTGATGCACCGCTTTATCTACCTCAAGTACGCGCTGGCACTGGTGCTGGTGTTCATCGGCGGCAAGATTTTCTATCACGGCCTGATCGGTGCCGTACCGCCGATGCTGTCGCTGGGGGTGACCATTGCCCTGCTTAGCGGTGGGGTGTTGTTTTCGCTGTTCTCGACCCGTTCGCGGGGCAAGCCCAGCCCTACAAAAGAGACGGGCTTGCGCGGCAAACATCAATGACCGCTACGGAGCATTTCCTTGGGCACGTACTTGCCGATCTCGTACTTGCCGATCGCCGCGCGGTGCACTTCGTCCGGGCCGTCGGCCAGGCGCAGGGTGCGTTGCATGGCGTACATGTAGGCCAGCGGGAAGTCGCCCGAGACACCGGCACCGCCGTGGATCTGGATCGCCCGGTCGATGACCTTGAGGGCCACGTTCGGCGCCACCACCTTGATCTGGGCGATTTCGCTGCGGGCGACCTTGTTGCCCACGGTGTCCATCATGTAGGCGGCCTTGAGGGTGAGCAGCCGGGCCATGTCGATTTCCATCCGCGAGTCGGCGATCTTGTCGATGTTGCCACCCAGGCGTGCCAATGGCCGACCGAAGGCGGTACGTTCCACCGAGCGTTTGCACATCAGCTCGAGGGCCCGCTCGGCCATGCCGATCGACCGCATGCAGTGGTGGATGCGGCCCGGGCCAAGGCGCCCCTGGGCGATCTCGAAACCGCGGCCCTCGCCGAGCAGCACGTTCTCGTAAGGCACGCGTACGTTCTCGAACAGCACTTCAGCGTGGCCATGGGGCGCGTCGTCGTAACCGAACACCGGCAGCGGGCGAACGATTTTCACCCCGGGTGTGTCGGTGGGTACCAGGATCATCGAATGCTGCTGGTGACGCGGACCTTCCGGATTGCTCAGGCCCATGAAGATCATGATCTTGCAACGCGGGTCGCACGCACCGGAAGTCCACCACTTGCGGCCATTGATTACCCACTCGTCACCGTCACGCACGGCGCGGGCAGCCATGTTGGTAGCGTCGGACGACGCCACGTCCGGCTCGGTCATGGCGAATGCCGAGCGGATGTCACCGCGCAGCAGCGGTTCCAGCCACTGGCGCTTCTGTTCTTCATTGGCGTAACGCACCAGCACTTCCATGTTGCCGGTGTCCGGCGCCGAGCAGTTGAACGGCTCGGGGCCCAGCAACGAGCGGCCCATGATCTCGGCCAGGGGGGCATATTCAAGGTTGGTCAGGCCCGCACCCAGTTCCGACTCAGGCAGGAACAGGTTCCACAAGCCCTCGGCCTTGGCCCTGGCCTTGAGCTCCTCCATGATCGCGGTCGGCTGCCAGCGATCGCCTTCGGCAACCTGGCGCTCGAATACCGCTTCGGCGGGATAGACATAGGCATCCATGAACGCCGTGACACGTTCGCGCAGCGCCTGGACCTTGGGTGAATAGGCGAAATCCATGGGCAGTACCTTCAGTGGAAAAGGGATCTGATAAAGATCCTAGATCAGCAGGCAAAATCCACCTAGCCTATTCTCGGCGTGTATAAACATTCATAACCGATATATGATCGACCTATAACACCAACAAGAGCAGCGCCCATGAACCTGAGTAAGGTCGACCTGAATCTGTTCATCGTCTTCGATGCCATCTATACCGAAGCCAACCTGACCCGGGCCGGGCAGATCGTCGGCATTACCCAGCCGGCAGTGTCCAACGCCCTGGCGCGCCTGCGCGAAACCTTCAACGACCCGCTGTTCGTGCGTACCGCCCAGGGCATGGTGCCCACGCCGATGGCGCAGAACATCATCGGCCCGGTGCGCAATGCCCTCTCGCTGTTGCGCGTATCGGTGCAAGAAAGCCGCATCTTCAACCCGCTGCAGGCCAACAAGACCTTTCGCATCAGCATGACCGACCTCACCGAGGCGGTGATTTTGCCGCCGCTGTTCCAGCGCCTGCGCCGCCTGGCCCCGGCGGTGGTGATCGAAAGCTTCCTGTGCAAGCGCCGGGAAACCACCAAGGAGCTGGCTGCCGGGCGCCTGGACTTTGCCGTCGATGCGCCGCTCAACACCGACCCGCAGGTGCGCCACGTCAAGCTGATGCAAGACCGCTACGTCTGCGCCATGCGCCAGGGCCATCCGCTGTTCAAGGACAAGCTCAGCCTGGACGATTACCTGGGCATGACCCACATTCATATTTCCAGCCGCCGTAATGGCCTGGGCTATGTCGACCTGGCCCTGGGCAAGATGGGCGTGCAGCGCAAGGTCGCCCTGCGCTCCCAGCACTACCTGATGGCCTCGCAGGTGCTGCAGCAGACCGATATGGTCATGACCGTGCCGGAACGTTTTGCCCGCCGCCACCAGCTCAATCATGTCAGCCTGCCGGTGGACGTGCCGTCACTGGAAACCCACCTGTACTGGCACGAAAGCACCGACCAGGACCCGGCCAACCGCTGGATGCGCGAACAGATCATCGAGCTGTGCCAGGGGGTGGTGGCGCAGGATGAGCGGGCGGCCACGGCTGAGGTGCCGTTGCAGTGAACACAGAACCATTGTGGGAGCCGGCGTTGCCGGCGATGCAGGGCATAGCCCTGCCAATCCTTGCTTGACGTATACGTCAACCTGCAATTAGCTTAGCTCCATGCCCTTTTACCGAGCCAAGCAATGAGCAGCCAGACCTACAGCATCTCCGACCTGTCCCGCGAGCTGGACATCACCACCCGGGCGATCCGCTTCTATGAAGAACAGGGCCTGCTCAGCCCCGAACGCCGTGGCCTGGAGCGGGTCTACTCGGCCCGCGACAAGGTCAGCCTGAAGCTGATCCTGCGCGGCAAGCGCATCGGTTTTTCCCTGGCCGAGTGCCGAGAGCTGATCGAGCTCTACGATCCTACCAGCGGCAACCTCAAGCAACTGCACAGCATGCTGGCCAAGATCGCCGAACGCCGGGCCCAGCTTGAGCAGCAACTGCTGGACATCCAGCAGATGCAACTGGAGCTGGACACCGCCGAAGAGCGCTGCGAACAAGCCCTGGCCGCCACCCTGAACAACCAGAAAAACAGCCATTGAGCCCTGAGGAACCCTGCCATGTCATTGCCTGAAAAAGTCCGCCTGGTCGAAGTCGGCCCGCGCGACGGCCTGCAGAACGAAGCCCAGCCCATCAGCGTGGCCGACAAGGTGCGTCTGGTCGATGACCTGAGTGCGGCAGGCCTGTCCTATATAGAAGTGGGCAGCTTCGTTTCGCCCAAGTGGGTACCGCAGATGGCCGGCTCCGCCGAGGTGTTTGCCAATATCCAGCAACACAGCGGGGTGACCTACGCAGCGCTGGCGCCGAACCTGCGTGGTTTCGAAGATGCGCTGGCGGCCGGGGTCAAGGAGGTCGCGGTGTTTGCCGCCGCGTCCGAGGCGTTCTCCCAGCGCAACATCAACTGCTCGATCAGCGACAGCCTGCAGCGCTTCGTACCGATCATGGAAGCGGCGCGCCAGCACGGGGTGCGGGTACGAGGTTATGTATCGTGTGTATTGGGCTGCCCCTATGAAGGCATGATCAGTGCCGAACAGGTCGCCCCGGTGGCCCGCGAGCTGCACGACATGGGCTGCTATGAAGTGTCGCTGGGCGACACCATCGGCACCGGCACCCCCGGGGCGACCCGGCGCCTGTTCGAAGTGGTCGGCGCCCAGGTACCACGGGACCAACTGGCCGGTCACTTCCATGACACCTACGGCCAGGCCCTGGCCAACGTCTATGCCAGCCTGCTCGAAGGCATCAGTGTATTCGACAGCTCTGTTGCGGGCCTTGGCGGCTGTCCTTACGCCAAGGGCGCCAGCGGTAACGTTGCCAGCGAAGACGTGCTGTACATGCTCCAGGGCCTGGGCATCGACACCGGCATAGACCTGGAGCGCCTGATCGCCGCGGGCTTGCGTATCAGTGAAGTGCTCGGCCGCGCCAGCGGTTCGCGGGTGGCACGCGCCCGTAACGCACGTTGAACACGGGCGGTAACAGCCAGGTCAGGGCCTGGGTGTTACCGCACCCGCACTTTTCAGGGAAATTCCGGGTAACACGGAAACAAATCGACAGAATTTCTCGGTCCAGATTTTCAGCGAAACCTATAAGTCATTGATTTTATTGTTATTTAAAAAGTTGGCACGGCACCTGCTATATCTCAGGTACAAGAACAATAAAAAGTGCGACACACCCAATAAAAATAAGACGAAACGACTCTGACATAACAAGAACAACACGACAGAGGCGCAGCTAACAGATTTTTTTGGAGAGGATGTGCTTTCCAGGGGCTTGCCCCGCAACCGGACACAGAACAATAAAACTACCCCAAGGTAGCGCAGGTCACGGTTGGATCAGCAATGATGAAGGTAGATCAGCGCTCAAAAAAATACGTTTGCTCTTGATCCCGGATGGGGATCGCCAGTGATACAGAGGCAACGGTCGCCAAAAACAACAACAGGCCGCCCTCCAATAACAAAAAAAGAGCACGCAACAATCTTTGAGGGGAGCCTAGGCTCCCCTCAGTGCTTCCCGCCCTCCCCGTTTTCATCCTCGTCGTCCCTCTCGAAGCGGTTTACCACCAGCGGCATCACCCCCAATACCAGTAAGGCCAGCAAGGTGCTGATCACGGCCGTTGCTTCACGCCCCATGCCCGCCGCCACGCCGATCGCCGCCGTCATCCACAAGCCCGCCGCCGTGGTCAGGCCTTTGACATGCCCGGCATCCTGGTCGTGGCCCTTGAGAATGGTGCCGGCACCGAGAAAGCCGATCCCGGCGACGATCCCCTGTACCACCCGGCTCAGCGCCGCGTCGTCGGCCCCGGCCATGCGCGGCACCAGCACGAACAGCGCCGCGCCCAGGGCTACCAGCATATGGGTGCGCACCCCGGCGGCCTTGCCCTTGAGCTCACGCTCAAAACCGAGGACGGCACCAAGCAACGCCGCCATGATCAGGCGCACCGTCACCTGGGTAAGCTGCTTGGCATCGGTGATGTCGGCGAACTCCGCCACCAGGGTGATCCAGACTTGATGCCACCAGGCGTCCATGGGCGTTGTCCATGCAGAAGGGATTAATCGGTGGACAACGGCGGTGACGGCAAGTGCGCCGTTGACCGCTGATCGGTTGTTGCCAGTATCCGGGGCAGCGCTGCGGTCTCAAGCAATAGGACACCAGCCATGAGGAAGCGGCCATGCCTATTGAAATAGATGAAACCAATCAGCGCTGCACCCTGATCAGTGACGACATGCATGTCCAGGGTGAAGCCAAGGATGTCGAAGTCATCACTGACGCCGAACTGCGCATGTCTGTCGCAGTGCTCAAAGGCGAGCGCGTGCCAATCACCGAACAGGAGGCCGATGCCCTCACTGTAGCGGGTGCGGTGGATGGTCGCAGGCATCTCAAGGCATCCGAGCCAGGCTCGGTAATCTAAGGCCTACAGGGTTTCGACACAAAATCTGATACGGTTTTTATCCAGATACCTGAGCCTGTTATGCAAACAGATGGGGCGCCATAGTGCTCTGGCCTGATCGAGGCCTGATGAGCGACGAACCATGAGCGATAGAATCCCCGTCCAGATCGTTGAAATTGCTGAGCCTTCCACCTTCAAGAAGAAGCCTGCCAGCAGCGACAGACAGATCCACACCCGTAGCTTCACCGGCTTGTTTCGTAACCTGCGCCTGGCTGGCGCGGGTTTTCTGTTTTTGCTGTTCTTCGGCACCGTCTGGTTGAACTGGGGCGGTCGTCAGGCCGTGCTTTGGGACCTGGCCGACAGCAAGTTCCACATCTTCGGCGCCACCTTCTGGCCGCAGGATTTCATCCTGCTCTCGGCCTTGTTGATCATCTGCGCTTTCGGCCTGTTTGCCATCACGGTGTTCGCCGGCCGGGTGTGGTGTGGCTATACCTGCCCACAGAGCTCCTGGACCTGGATCTTCATGTGGTGCGAAAAAATCACCGAAGGTGAACGCAACCAGCGCATCAAGCTTGATGCCGCGCCATGGAGCCTGAACAAACTGGCCCGGCGCTCGGCCAAGCACACCCTGTGGCTGGGCATCAGCCTGCTGACCGGGCTGACATTCGTCGGCTACTTCACGCCGATCCGTCCGCTGGCCGAAGAGCTGTTCACCCTGCAACTGGGCGGAGTCAGCCTGTTCTGGATCTTGTTCTTCACCGGCGCCACCTACATCAACGCCGGCTGGCTGCGTGAAGCGGTGTGCATGCACATGTGCCCGTATGCGCGGTTCCAGAGCGTGATGTTCGACAAGGACACCCTGACCGTCGCCTACGACCCGGCCCGAGGCGAGTCCCGCGGCCCGCGCAAGAAAGAAATCGACCACAAGGCCAAGGGCCTGGGCGACTGCATCGATTGCCACATGTGCGTGCAGGTCTGCCCGACCGGCATCGACATCCGCGATGGCCTGCAGATGGAGTGCATCGGTTGCGCCGCCTGTATCGACGCCTGTGACTCGATCATGGACAAGATGGGCTACGCCCGCGGCCTGGTCGGCTACAAGTCCGAACACACCCTGCAAGGTGGTACCACCAACTGGCTGCGTCCGCGCCTGCTCGGTTACGTCACCGCCCTGGTGGTGATGATCGGCGCCCTGGTCATCGCCCTGCAGCAGCGGCCGATGGTGTCGATGGACGTGATCAAGGACCGCGGCCTGTTCCGTGAGAACAATGCCGGGCAGATCGAGAACATCTACACCCTCAAGGTCATCAACAAGACCCAGCAAGCCCAGCACTACCGCCTGCGCCTGCTCGACGCCGAAGGCTTCGAACTGCACGGCAAGACCGAGTTCAGCCTGGCAGCCGGGGAAATGAGCGACTTGCCGGTGTCGGTGGCGATGTTGGCCGAGCGCCCGCAAAGCAGCTCCCAGGACATCAGCTTCGAACTGGTTGACACCGACGAACCGGGCATCCGCAGCGTCGCCCACAGCCGTTTTGTCGCGCCTTTGAACCGCTGATCCCATACACTGCCCGAGCATCCGAAACCTTTCGAGCCATGATGAAACGCTACGAGAAATTCGCCGACGACATTGCCGAACTGATTCGCTCCGGGGTCCTCGGCCCCGGCCAGCGCGTGCCGTCGGTGCGATATGCCAGCCAGACCCACGGCGTCAGCCCGTCCACGGTATTCCAGGCCTACTACCTGCTGGAGCGCCGTGGGCTGATCCGTGCCCGGCCACGCTCGGGGTACTTCGTCAACGCCCACGCGCCGCGCCAGTTCAGCGAGCCGCAGATCATCGAGCAGGCCAGCGAGTCCACCGAGGTGGATGTCAGCGAGCTGGTGTTCTCGATTCTCGACTCGATCAAGGACCCGCAAACCGTGGCCTTCGGCTCGGCGTTCCCCAGCCCCAACCTGTTCCCGCTGCCACGCCTGGCCCGCTCCATGGCCAGCGCCAGCCGCGAGATGGACCCGCGCATGGTGGTCACCGACCTGTCGCCGGGCAACCCGCAACTGCGTCGGCAGATTGCCCTGCGCTACATGGTCGGCGGCCTGATGCTGCCCATGGAAGAGCTGCTGATCACTAACGGCGCGCTGGAGGCCCTGAACCTGTGCCTGCAGGCGGTGACCGAGCCCGGTGACCTGGTGGCCATCGAAGCGCCGGCGTTTTATGCCTGCCTGCAGATCCTCGAGCGGCTCAAGCTCAAGGCGGTGGAGATCCCCGTGCACCCGCGCGAAGGCATCGACCTCGGGGTACTGGCCCAGACCCTGGCCAAACACCCGGTCAAGGCCGTGTGGTGCATGACCAACTTCCAGAACCCGGTAGGCGCAAGCATGCCGGAGGAAAAGAAACAGCAGCTTGTGGAGCTCTTGCGCGAGCATCAGGTGCCGTTGATCGAAGACGACGTCTACGCCGAGCTGTACTACGCCCAGCAGGCGCCGAAACCGGCCAAGGCCTTCGACACCGACGGCCTGGTGATGCACTGCGGCTCCTTCGCCAAGAGCCTGGCCCCCGGCTACCGCATCGGTTGGGTCGCGGCCGGGCGCTATGCGCAAAAGATCGAACGGCTGAAGCTGATGACCTCGCTGTGCGCCTCGATGCCGGCCCAGGCGGCGATCGCCGACTACCTGCAGCACGGCGGCTACGACCGCCACCTGCGCAGGCTGCGCTACGCCCTGGAGGAACAACAGGCGGCGATGCTCGCAGCCATTGCCCGATATTTCCCGCCACAGACCCGGGTCAGCAATCCAGCTGGCGGTTACTTCCTGTGGCTGGAGTTGCCCGAGCAAATGGACTCGCTCAAGCTGTTCCAGATGGCCCTGGCCCAGGGCATCAGCATCGCCCCCGGGCCGATTTTTTCGCCGACCCGGCGCTTTCGCAACTGCATCCGCCTGAACTATGGCAGCCCCTGGACCGAGCAATCGGAAAAGGCCATGGAAACCCTGGGCAAGATCGTCCGCTCGTTTTGAGCGCCGGTTGAACTTCGAGCGCGCTTGCTGCACCCTGCGCGCTCGAATTTCCCAGGGATGGATGGCATGCACAAGCGACAGCATTTTCTTTCGCCGCAACGCTACGAGCGTTTCCTCGAACACGACCAAGAAAGCCGTGCATTCCTGCGCAACAACCGCCTGCAGGCCGACTCCGACGAACAGGAAGCGGTATTCAGCGGTAAAAGCCTCAAGGGCCTGGCGCTGGACAAGCTGCTGATCAGCTATACCGCCGGCGTCGACTTCGACGCCCTGCCCGCCTTGCTCGAGGCGCTGGTCGCCGAGTACGGGCAACTGCAACGCAAGATGGCGGTGTATGCCGAAGAGCCAGACGTCGCCCCGCTGAATCTGGACGATGTCGAAGAGCATCACGAATGCATGCAGGTCATCAGCCTGTGCATCCTGCTCGGCCGCCACGACCTGCTCGAACGCTTCGTCGCGCTGATGGACAACGGCGGCTACGCCGAACAAGACACCCTCTATGAAGACCTGCTGAGCCGGGTGCTGCCCGACCGTTACGATGTCGATGAGTGGTACCAGGACTACGCCACGCCGCTGGTGCAAACCATCTACGCCACCAGCCCCGAGCAAGCGGCCAGCCGCCTGCAGGGCTACTGCGAGCAATGGTACGAGCACTTCCTGCACGCCAGCTGGTACGACACCCATGGCGACGATATAAGCGGCTACGTCGGCTATTGGTCGTTCGAGGCGGCAGCCGTGGCCCTGCTCTATGGCATCGATACCCGCGCACTGCTGCACGTGATCTTCCCCCATGACTTGCTCGAACACGCCCGCAAACTGCCGGTTTACCACGCCATACGCTGGGAGTGCCTGGGCGACGCTGATGACCAGCACGAGGACGAAGAAGTTATCGACGAAGAGGACGACGAAGACCGCGACGAAGACTTCGCCTACGACATCAAGGCTGCCGGCGTGACCCTGTCCGATGCCATCGACGCCGGCAACATCCCGCACCTGGCCCAGGCCCTTAACACCTATGACACGGTCGAGGCGATCCTGGCCCTGGACCTTGCTGGCGACGCTCAGGAGCAGGACGACGCCTATTTTGACCTGGCCCTGGCCCTGCTCGGCTGGGTACCCGGCCCCGGCCACGGGCTCAAGCGCGTGCTGCGCCTGGTCAATCGCGACCCGCAAAAACACGCCGAGCAGCTTTACGATTTGCTGCGCCATGTGCTGCTCAATTGCAAACTGAAGACCAGCCCGGATGCCCTGCTTGAAGAAAGCCTGAACGCCGAGGTGCTGCGTGCAGAGCTTGCGCAGATCATCATGGCGGTACGTGCCAGTGCGGCTTTCCTGGCACTCGATGAGCAACGCCAGGCGCTGGTGCTGAGCGACCTGGAGCAGGCCGGCGAACACCTGGACGATCTGATCGAACGCATCGACGAACGCCTGATGCCGTGGCTTGCGGTGCAACGCAATAGCTCTGCCGAGGCTTCGGGCAGCAGCCTGCGCACCCCGGCGCAAACCAGCAAACCGCAGTCGCGGCGCGTCGACAGCCTGCGCGAACACGGTACGGTCAGTACCCATCCGGCGGCCACCGATGCCGGCAAACTCAGCCGGGAGCAGATCAACCCGGCGGCCACCAGCAACTGGCTGGAGCTGAGCCTGGACGACGGCAAGCTGGGCGGGGTTCCCGGCGCGGCCTACAAGGTGATTTTCGCCGACGGCAGCATTGCTGAAGGCCATTTGAACAACCTCGGTCATATCCGCCTTGAGGGCGTACCCTTCGGCCCGGCCAAGGTGTATTACGGTGAGGACCCGCGCCCCTACCAACGCCAGCCGATCAAGGCGCTGGACAGCAGCGCAGCGCTGATCGACCGAGACCTGCGCAGCCTGGGTTTCATCCCCTCGAAACTCGACCGGGACGACCTGTATGCCGAAACCACCGGGCGGATTGCACCGTACTGTGAACTGAACGCCCTCTGGTGGGAATGGGCCAGCGCTCGCTACCACGGCCATTGATCCGCCCGACCTGCAGCCGCGCAGTTGTTGAGTGCTGCGCGGGACGCTACATTTGCCACAGTCCCCAGGTCGGAATACGCGCATGCCGTCGAGCGAACTGCAGTCCCTGCGTCAGCAACTTGAGCAGTCGAAGCAGCAAAATAACCTGCTCAAAGCCCGGCTCGCCAAACGCAATGGCGCAGCCCCTGCACCTGTCGAGCAAGCCGAGGCCGATACCCAGCAGCGCTACCGCTTTCTGTTCGAGGCCATGGACGAAGGCTTTTGCATCATCGAATTCTTCGACGGCCCCCACGGCCCGCTCAGCGACTACGTCCACATCGAAGCCAACGCCGCCTACGCCATGCATGCCGGTATCGACAACGTGGTAGGCCAAACCCTGCGGCAGCTGGTCCCCGATGAGGCGGAAGGCTGGATTGCCCGCTACGGTCCGGTGTTGCACAGCGGCAACCCGATCCGCTTTGACCAGGAGCTGGTGGTCACCGGCCGCCACCTGGACATCTGCGCCTTTCGCCTGGAGCCGGCCAGCCGCAAGCAGGTGGCGGTGCTGTTCCAGGATGTGACTGCACGCAAGCGCGCCGAATCCGCCCTCAGGCGTCTCAACCAGGAGCTGGAACAACGGGTTGCCCAGGCAGTGGCAGAACGCAAGATCCTCACCGATGTGGTCGAAGCCACCCTGGCGCAGATCCAGGTAGTGGATCTGGACATGCGCTGGCTGGCAATCAACAGCGCTGCCCGCGACGAGTTCCGGCAGATTTTCGGCCTGACACCGAGTGTCGGCGACAGCTTGCCGAAACTGATGGCCAAGCATCCCGAAGACTGCGCCCGCGGCCTGCTGCTCTGGACACGGGCGCTCAAAGGTGAGGCCTTCGTCGACGTAACCGAGTTTGGCGAGGGTGACCAGCGTCGCCATTACGAACTGCGTTTCAGCCCGCTGCATGATGCCCACGGGCAACTGATCGGTGCCTACCTGTTCGCCTACGACATCAGCGAGCGGATCCGCGAGCAAAAGCGCCTGCGCAACACCGAAGAGGCCCTGCGCCAGGCGCAGAAAATGGAAGCGGTCGGCCAGCTCACCGGCGGCATCGCCCATGACTTCAACAACCTGCTGACCGGCATCAGCGGTTCCCTGGAGCTGTCGCGCAACCTGCTCGGGCGCGGCCGCCACCAGCATATCGACCCCTACCTGCGTACCGCCCAGGACGTGTGCAACCGCGCAGCCTCCCTGGTCCACCGGCTGCTGGCCTTTTCCCGGCGCCAGACCCTTGAACCACGCACCATCGATGTCAACCGCCTGGTCAGCGGCATGACCGAATTGATCCGCCGCAGCGTTGGCCCGCATATCGAGATCGATTTGTTTACCGCCAGCACTACGTGCCGGGCCAGCATCGACTCATCGCAACTGGAAAACGCCCTGCTCAACCTCTGTATCAACGCCCGTGACGCCATGCCGGCCGGCGGCCGGATCACCATCGAAACCCGTCATCTGCAGGCTGACGACCAGGTCGCCGCGCACCTGGACCTGGCCCCCGGTGACTACCTGGCCCTGAGCGTCAGCGATAACGGCAGCGGCATGCCACCGCAGGTGCTGGCGCGCGCCTTCGATCCGTTCTTCACCACCAAGCCGGTGGGCCAGGGTACGGGCCTGGGGCTGTCGATGGTCTATGGTTTCGTCCGCCAGTCCGGTGGCCAGGTGCGGGTGTATTCGGAACCTGGCCAGGGCACCAGTGTGCACCTGTACCTGCCACGCCTGGACAGCGCCAGCCTGCCGGCCAAAGAGTCGCTGCCGGTTGCACGCAAGCAGCGTGACCTGCGCGACATGACGGTGATGCTGGTCGATGATGAAGCAACCATCCGCATGCTGGTCGGCGAGGTACTCAGCGACCTGGGTTACGCCAAGATCGAATTCGGCGACGGCCACAGCGCCCTGCATGCACTGCAAAACGGCGCGACCGTCGACCTGTTGATCAGCGATGTCGGCATGCCCGGCGGCATGAACGGCCAACAACTGGTAGCCGCGGCCCGCCAACTGCGGCCTGGGCTGAAGGTACTGTTCATCACCGGCTATGCCGAGCAGGCGGTGCTCGGCACTGGGGTTTTCGAGCCCACTACCCGGGTGCTGACCAAGCCGTTCAGCCTCGATACCCTGGCCCAGCGCATCGAGGAGATGATGGGCTGATCAGCGCCCGCCGCCGAGGTCGAGGAAGCTGCCGGTCGAATAAGAAGCTTGGTCTGACAGCAGCCAGAGGATCGCCTCGGCCACTTCTTCGGCCCGACCGCCACGGCCCATGGGAATGCCCGGTTCGAGCTTGCTGACCCGGTCCGGGTCGCCGCTGAGCGCGTGGAAGTCGGTGAAGATGTAGCCCGGGCGCACGGCATTGACCCGCACACCTTCGCCGGCCACTTCCTTGGCCAGGCCGAGGGTGAAGGTGTCCAGCGCGCCCTTGGAGGCAGCGTAGTCGACGTATTCGTTGGGCGAGCCCAACCGCGCGGCCACCGACGAGACGTTGACGATGCTCCCACCCTCCCCGCCATGGCGGGTCGACATGCGCTGCAGCGCGTGCTTGGCGCACAACATCGGCCCGACCACGTTGGTCTTCATCAGCTTGAGCAGGCGAAACTCCGACACTTCCTCGACCCGGCTCTGCTGGCCGATGGTACCGGCGTTATTGACCAGCGCGGTGACCGGCCCCAGCTCGGCATCGACGCGCTGGAACAGCTGGATAATCTCGTCCTCGACACTGACGTCGGCCTTGACCGCAATGGCCTCGGCGCCCAGTTCACGGACCTCGGCCAGCACCCGCTGGGCGGCCTCGTCGTCACGCAGGTAGTTGATGCAGATGCGGTAACCGGCGCGTGCGGCCAGGCGCGCGGTGGCGGCGCCAATGCCGCGGCTGGCGCCGGTGATCACGATAACCTTGTCCATGGATACTCCTTGCCCCCAATGGCGTTGACCCCTCAAGGCTAACGCAGTCAGGGGCCGGGCACAAAGCCGCTTCAGGCAGCCGGTGGCGGTACGGGCGCCTTGGGTTCGGCTTTGCGCAGCGGATACAGGTGCTGGCGCACGATACCTTCAGGCAGGTCCTTGCCGAACACGCCATAACGCGCCGGCCATTCCTTGGGCGGCAGCTTGAAGGTGCCGAACAGCATGTCCACCAGCGGCGTGTGGATTGCGTAGTTCTTGTAAATGTAATCCTTGTGCCGGGCGTGATGCCAGTGGTGATAGCGCGGCAGTACCAGCAGGTAGTTGAGCCAGCCGCCGTCGATACGCACGTTGGCATGGGCCAGCACCGCCTGCACGCCCACCAGGATCACATAGGCGTTCATTGCCTGGGGCGAGAAGCCCAGCAGGATCAGCGGTGCCAGCACCCCGGTGCGGGTCAGGAGAATCTCGCAGAAGTGGATACGCGAACCGGCCAGCCAGTCCATGTGCGTGCTCGAGTGATGCACCGCATGAAAACGCCACATCCACGGCACCACGTGATACAGGCGGTGCAGCCAGTACTGGCCGAGGTCGGCAACGAACACCGCGAGCAGAAACTGCACGACGATCGGCAAGCTTTGCACCTTGGCCTGCAAGGTGTCGGAGACCACCCAGCCGGCCAGCCAGCCGGAAGAGGCGGTGACGAAGATGAGGATGAACTGCACCAGCATATGGCTGACGAAAAAGTAGCTGAGGTCGGTGCGCCAGTGCGGGCGCAGGATGTTCTGCTGCGGGTCCTTGGCGTAGAGCTTTTCCAGCGGGATGAAGATGATCGCCGACACCAGCAGCGCCAGCACGAACCAGTCCAGGCCCAGCGAGTACGGGGTCTGGCCGATGGTTTCGGTCTGGATGTTGGTGCCCCCCAGAAACATCGCCAGCCCTGCCGCGCTAATGCCGGTAAAGCCCAGGCGCTTGCGCTTGTTGAGGAGGATGTTCAGGGTGCCCAGGGCAAAGGCCAGGATCAGCCCGATCAGCAGCGCGGTGCGGGCAAAGTGCACGCTGTAGACCTTGCGGAACTCGGCAAAGGTCAGCCACTGCGGAAACAGAAAGCACAATACCGCCAGCAGGCTGAGCAGCCCGAGGGCGGCCGAAATGTAACCGCTGATACGCCCCTGGCCAAGTCTGAACGGGTCGTGGCCGTGGCGTTTGAAATAGGCCTTGATTGCCTGCATGAATCGCTGATCCTTCATAGTGGTGGGCTCCGTGCGGCGCGGAGTATACCGACCTGCGGCCACAAGTGAACGCGTGCATGCCTGGGCAGCTGACAAATCTGTAATCCACTGCTCAGTTTGCTGACAGTCAGTGCTGGCTAAGGTCGTGCCATCCCAGCCCCTGGAATGGCACCCATGCTTCGACACCCGACCCGCCGCACCTTCGTCAAGGGCTTTGCCGCCGGCAGCGCCCTGGCCGGTCTCGGCCTCTGGCGCCTGCCGGCGTTTGCCGCACCTGCGGTGTTCAGCAATGAACTGAGCGGCCAGCACTTCGAGCTGTTTATCGGTCAAACGCCGGTGAACATCACTGGCCGCTCGCGCACGGCCCTGACCATCAACAACAGCCTGCCCGGCCCGACCCTGCGCTGGCGTGAAGGCGACACCGTGACATTGCGCGTGCGCAACCGCCTGGGCGAGCCGACCTCGCTGCACTGGCACGGGATCATCCTCCCGGCCAACATGGACGGGGTGCCGGGCCTGAGCTTTGCCGGCATCGAACCCGGTGGCGAGTACCTCTACCGGTTTACCCTGGCGCAGAGCGGCACCTACTGGTACCACAGCCATTCCGGCTTGCAGGAACAGGCCGGGGTCTACGGGGCGATCGTCATCGAACCCCAAGAGCCCGAAGCCCATCGCTATCAGCGCGACTACGTGCTGTTGCTCAGCGACTGGAGCGACCAGGCCCCCGCCGAGCTGATGGCGACCCTGAAAAAGCAGTCGGACGCCTTCAACTATCACAAGCGCACCGTCGGTGACTTCATCGACGATGTCGCCAGCAACGGCTGGCGGCAAACCGTCGCCGAGCGCAAGGCCTGGGCCGCCATGCGCATGAGCCCCACCGACCTTGCCGACATCAGCGCCGCCACCTACACCTACCTGCTCAACGGCCAGCCACCGGACGGCAACTTCACCTGCCTGTTCCAGCCCGGCGACACCGTGCGCCTGCGCCTGATCAACGGCTCGGCGATGAGCTACTTCGATTTTCGCATTCCGGGCCTGAAGCTCACGGTCATTGCCGCCGATGGCCAACCGGTGCAGCCGGTCGAGGTCGACGAGTTGCGCATCGCCGTGGCCGAAACCTATGACGTACTGGTGCGGGTCGGTGACCTGCCCGCCTACACCCTGTATGCCCAGAGCATGGACCGCAGCGGCTACGCCCGTGGCACCCTGGCGCGCAGCAATGGCCTCAGCGCCGAGGTGCCGGCACCGGACCCGCGGCCGATCCTGAGCATGGCCGACATGGGTCACGCTGGCATGGCTGACATGGGCGGCATGGACCACAGCCAGATGGCCGGCATGGACCATTCGATGATGGCCGGCATGCAGCAGCACCCGGCCAGCGAAACCGGCAACCCACTGGTCGACATGCAGACCATGAACCCCAAGCCCAACCTCGCCGACCCGGGCATCGGCCTGCGCAACAACGGCCGCCGGGTGCTGACCTATGCCGACCTCAAAAGCACCTTCGCCGACCCCGATGGCCGCGAGCCGTCACGGGAGATCGAACTGCACCTGACCGGGCACATGGAGCGCTTCGCCTGGTCGTTCAATGGCATCAAGTTCTCCGACGCCGAGCCGTTGCGCCTGACCTACGGCGAGCGCCTGCGCATCACCCTGGTCAACGACACGATGATGGCCCACCCGATCCACCTGCATGGACTGTGGAGCGACCTGGAGGACGAACACGGGCGCTTCCAGGTGCGCAAGCACACCCTCGACATCCCGCCGGGCAGCCGGCGCAGCTACCGGGTCAGCGCGGACGCCCTGGGGCGCTGGGCCTATCACTGCCATCTGCTCTATCACATGGAGATGGGCATGTTCCGCGAGGTACGCGTCGATGAATGAGCTTCTCAATCGCCCACTGCTCGGCAGCCTCGCCCTGCTGGCCTTGCTGGCCAGTGAAGAGGCTCGCGCCGAAGTCATGGATCATGCCGCCATGGGCCACGGTGCCATGAACCATCAAGGCATGAACCACAGCATGGCGCCGGGCACTCCAAGCACGCCACTGCGTCCGATCACCGACGCCGAGCGCCAGGCGGCCTTCCCGCCCCTACCCGGTCATCAGGTCCATGACCGGCAGATGAACTGGGCGGTGATCGTCGAGCAACTGGAATACCAGAACTTCGAGAGCAGCAGCGCCCTGAACTGGAACGCCAATGCCTGGATCGGCGGCGATGTCGATCGCCTATGGCTGCGCACCGAGGGTGAGCGCGAACAAGGTGTGACTCACAAGGCCGAGCTGCAGGCCCTCTGGGGGCACGCCATCAGCCCCTGGTGGGAACTGGTCGGCGGTCTGCGCCAGGACTTCAAGCCGGCCAGTGGGCAAACCTGGGCCGCCTTCGGTATCCAGGGCACGCCGCTGTATGGCCTGGAGCTGGAAGCCACCGCCTATGTCGGCGAGCGCCAGCAAACCGCGCTGCGCCTGGAGAGCAGTTACGCTATCCTGCTGACCAATCGCTGGATCCTCGAACCGTCGCTCGAGGCCAATTTCTACGACCGTAACGACGCGACACGGGACCAGGGCAGCGGCCTTGCCGACAGCGAGATCGGCCTGCGCCTGCGCTACGAAATCACCCGCGGCTTTGCCCCTTACCTGGGCATTAGCTTCAACCGGGCCTATGGCAACAACGCCGAACAGATCCGTGATGAGCACGGCGATATCGGCCAGACCCGCCTGGTCGCCGGTGTGCGCCTGCGTTTCTAGAAGTGGAGAAGTACCATGCTGAGCAAGAAAATCGTCGCCTTCGGCCTGCTGGCCCTGAGTACCCTGGCTCAGGCCGGGCAGACCATCGACGTGTACCGCGACCCCAACTGCGGCTGCTGCAAGGAATGGATCAAGCACCTGCAAGACAACGGCTACACGGTCAATGACCATGTCGAGCCGAACATGAGCGCGGTCAAGCAGCGCCTGGGTGTCGCACCGCGTCTGGCCTCGTGCCACACCGGGGTGATCGACGGCAAGTTCGTCGAAGGCCATGTACCGGCTGAGCAGATCAAGCTGCTGGGCAAGCGCCCCGATCTCAAGGGCCTCGCCGTACCGGGCATGCCCATGGGCTCGCCGGGCATGGAAATGGGCGACCACAAGGACGCCTACCAGGTCATCGGCCTGACCCTTGAGGGCAAGGACGAAGTGGTCGCCAACTACTGATCTGACCGTGATGCTCAGCTATTGGGCGCTGTTTCTCAGCGCCTTCGGCGCAGCCACCTTGCTGCCGCTGCAATCGGAAGCCGTGCTGGTCGGCCTGCTGCTGCGCGAACCTGAAGCCATGGTCAGCCTGTTGCTGATCGCCACCGCCGGCAACGTGCTCGGTTCGATCGTCAACTGGCTGCTGGGCCGCGGCATCGAGCACCTTCGCGGCAAACGCTGGTTCCCGTTCAAGCCCGAGCAGCTGGAAAAAGCCCAGCAACGTTATCAGCGCTATGGCCAGTGGTCGCTGCTGCTGAGCTGGATGCCGGTGATCGGCGACCCGCTGACGCTGATTGCCGGGATCATGCGCGAGCCGTTCTGGCGCTTTTTAGTGCTGGTCACTGTCGCCAAAGCCGGCCGTTACCTGGTGCTGGCGCTGCTGACGCTCGGCTGGATGCAGCACTAGCGCCCCCAGATCTGCGCCTCGGTCCAGCCCAGCTCGGCAAAGTCCTGGGCGCGCAGGTGCGCTTCATCCTCACAGAAGAACTCATCCAGCTGCGGCGGGCGCACCGAGGTGTCACTGAGCATCGCGTGCACCTGGCCGCGGTGGTGAATCTGGTGCTCGAACAGGTGCGACAGCAGGCGCAGGCGTTGCTCGCGCTGCACCCAGTCGGGGCGCACGATATTCACGTAACGGTGCAACTGGTCGTCACGCAGCTGGCTGCAGTAGGCGATCAGCCGGTGGTCGGCCTGGACCTGTTCGGCGTGCAGTTCCAGACAGGTGGCATAAGGCTCATCGGGCTCGAAGAAGCGCTGGCTGTCCGGGTCGGGCGCTTCGCCGCGCTGCTCGCACTCGAGGGCCTGCAGGTAGAACCAGTCGACGGTGAGGATGTGGTTGAGGGTGGCCTTGATCGACGGGAAGAAACTCGCCCGTGGGGCGACGAACTCGTCCTGGCTCAGTTGCCTGCAGGCCTTGTACACCCTGTGGTTGGCCCAGCCATTCTGGTAGGCCATGGTCAGCAGGTAGTGCGAGAGAGGCTCGGCCATGATCGATTCCTCAGCAAAAGCGTTGCAGTTGCATCTCCCGCAAACGGCTGAGCGTACGCCGGAACGGGAACTCCAGATACCCTTGAGTGTAGAGTGCTTCCAGCGCCACCTCGGCTTCCAGGTACAAGGCGATTCGACGGTCGTAGCATTCATCGACCAGGGCGATGAAGCGCCGCACGCTGTCGTCATGTACTGATAGCTGCGGCAGTTCGCGGTCCCCGGCCACCACCCGCTGGGCGCCATCCTCGGTGCCGCGGGCAATCTTCGCCGGGCGCTGGCGGGCGCCGAGGGCCGGCACCTCGCCCAGCAGGATGGCCTGGAAACTGTCGCACAAGGCCATGAAATCCATGGCGGCAAAGGGTTGCTCACAGAGGTCGGCGTAGCGACACCAGAGCACGCTGTCGCAGCGTTGCACCACGTTCAAGCTGCGCGAGCCGATCTGCAGCGGCTGGCCAGCGCTCGCTTGATCACCACGTAACTGGGCGAAGACCTGCTCAAGGGCACTGGGCCGGCCGTTGTCGCGTACCCAGTAGCGTTGCTGCGCCGCGCCCGGATGCAGGCGATGGTCCTGCTCCCCTGCTACAGCGACCACCTGCATATGCTGCTCGATGGCGGCAATCGCCGGCAGGAAGCGCTCACGGTTGAAACCGTCGCTGTAGAGCTGCTCGGGCGGCTGGTTGGAAGTGGCAACGATCACCACCCCGGCCTCGAACAGCACCTGGAACAGGCCACCGAGAATGATCGCATCGCCGATGTCGTTGACGAACAGCTCGTCAAAACACAGCACGCGGATTTCTTTGGCCAGGGACAAGGCCAGCGCCTGCAAGGGCTCGGCCGTGCCGTTGAGCTGGAACAGACGTTGATGCACCCAGCGCATGAAGTGGTGAAAGTGCTGGCGCCGGGCCGGTACCTGCAGGCAGGCGTGGAACTGATCCATGAGCCAGGTCTTGCCGCGTCCGACCGGGCCCCAGAGGTAGACACCCGTTGGGGTTTCGCCGCGTTGCAGGGCCTCGAAGCAGGTTTGCAGGGCCGTGGCGGCCTGCAACTGGGCCGGGTCGCTGACAAACCCCTGGCTGGCAATGGCCTGCCGGTAGAGGGTCAGGGGGGACTGTTCGGTGAAGCAGGACATGCGCGGCGTCCGTCGCAAAAGCAGGCATTCTGCGGCTGCAGCGCAGTATGGGGCAAGCCCGCATTCTGTGGGAGCTGGCTTGCCAGCGATGGGGCCAGTACAGCCTGCACATCAGAAGGCGCCTGGATTACGACCGCTGCGCGCTCGATCGCAGGCAAGCCAGCTCCCACAGGGCTCGGTGCAACTCTAAAGATCCAGCCCGACTTTGAGCAGCGCCCCATCACGCTCATCGGTCAGCAGGTACAGATACCCGTCCGGCCCTACCCGCACATCGCGAATCCGCGCCTTGAGCTCGCCGAGTAAACGCTCTTCATGCACCACTTTGTCGCCGTTGAGTTCCAGGCGAATCAGCTCCTGCGCCGCCAGCGCGCCGATGAACAGGCTGTGCTCCCACGGCTTGAAGCGTGGGTTGTCGTAAAACGCCATGCCGCTGATGGCCGGGGATTTTTCCCAGACATGGTGCGGGTCGACCATGCCATCGACATGCTCGCCCCTGGCTTCGGGAATCGGCATCAGCGAATAGTTGATGCCATGGGTGGCAATCGGCCAACCAAAGTTCTTACCGGGCTTGGGGATGTTGATCTCATCACCGCCACGGGGCCCGTGCTCGTTGGTCCACAACTCGCCGGTCCAGGGGTTGAGCGCCGCGCCCTGCTGGTTGCGGTGGCCGAACGACCAGATTTCCGGGCGCACGTTATCGCGACCGACAAAAGGGTTGTCCTTGGGCACCGTGCCGTCCGGGAGGATGCGCACCAGCTTGCCCTGCAGCTTGTCCAGGTCCTGCGAAGTCGGCCGCTGGTTGTTCTCGCCAAGGGCGATGAACAGGTAGCCGTCGCGGTCGAACACCAGGCGCGAGCCAAAATGGTTGCCGCTGGAGAGCTTGGGTTGCTGGCGGAAAATCACGTTGAAGTCTTCAAGCTTGGCACTGTCTGCTGACAAGCGCCCGCGGCCCACCGCTGTGCCGGCCGTGCCGCCTTCCCCGCCGCCTTCGGCATAGGACAAGTAGACCATGCGGTCCTGCTTGAAAGTCGGCGACAGCACCACATCGAGCAGGCCGCCCTGGCCCTGGGCCCACACCTCAGGGACGCCGCCCAGTGGTGCCCCGACCTTGCCTTCGGGGCTGACGATGCGCAGGTTGCCAGCCCGCTCGGTCACCAGGATGCCCTGACCGTCCGGCAAGAATGCCAGGGCCCAGGGGTTGCGCAAGCCCTCGGCGAGGGTGCTGACCTTGACGCTGCCCTCCTCGCTCTTGAAATCGCGCTCGGGCGCGGCGTGGGCCAGCAGCGGCAGCAACGCCGCGGTCATCAGGGTGGGTAGCCAGGTGCGTGGGGACATCAGCGATTCCTTCCAGGGAGGGCCTGTTACTCAGGGCGCGGGCGCAGGTGCGCGCGGCGGGCGGGTGGGTTCCAGGCGCGGGGTGGTCTGTTCGCGGCGGATGTTTTCACCATTGCCGATACCGCGGTTTTCAAGGGTCGGCGGGCGCGGATTGGGCTGGGTCGAAGGGCCGCGCACAGGCGGCGTGGCCGGCACGCTGCCCTGTCGGCTGTTGGGGTTGGCGCGCATGATCGGGCTGTTGTAGGGGTTGTTGTTGCTGGCCGCCAGCTGCAACGGCGCGGCAACGGGCGCAGCCTGCAGCGGCGAGCTCAAGAGCAGGGCCATTGCCAGGCCCGACAGGGATCGGTTCACGGTATTCACCTCCGGCACCACGCGGCGCCGAAAACCAGCGCGCCCAAGCGTTGGATAGCCTAAGGCGCGACAGGTTCGCCGGGAAACCTCGAATTCCCCCGGAGGTGATTCATTTTGTTACCGGATCAGCTATCGACCTTATGCCGGGCGGCATACAGGCAGAGCATCTCCATGGCCAGGGTCGCGCCGGCCAGGGCAGTAATATCGGCATGGTCGTAGGCCGGCGCGACTTCCACCAGGTCCATGCCCACCAGGTTGATACCGCGCAGCCCGCCGAGGATTTCCAGCGCCTGCACCGTGGTCAGCCCACCACACACCGGGGTGCCGGTGCCTGGGGCGTACGCAGGGTCCAGGCAGTCGATGTCGAAGGTCAGGTACACCGGCTGGTCGCCGACCCGTTGCCGAATCGCCTCGATGATCGCCTGGGTACCGCGGCGATGCACCTGGCGGGCGTCGAGCACGGCAAAGCCCTGGGTATCGTCATTGGTGGTACGCAGGCCGATCTGCACCGAGCGCGCCGGGTCCACCAGGCCTTCACGGGCGGCATGCCAGAACATGGTGCCGTGATCGACGCGCTGGCCCTCCTCGTCCGGCCAGGTGTCACTGTGGGCGTCGAAGTGAATCAGCGCCAGCGGTCCGTGTTTACGTGCGTGGGCCTTGAGCAGCGGGTAGCTGATGAAGTGGTCGCCGCCCAGGGTGAGCATGGCGCAGCCGGCTTCGAGAATCTGCTCGGCATGGGCCTGGATGCGCTCGGGCACGGTATGCGGGCTGCCGTAGTCGAAGTTGCAATCGCCGTAGTCGATCACTGCCAGGTGCTCGAAGGGGTCGAACTCCCACGGCCAGTGCCGGGCCCAGGCCTGCTGCACCGACGCCGCGCGAATCGCCCGCGGCCCGAAACGCGCACCGGGGCGGTTGCTGGTGGCGGTGTCGAACGGCACTCCGCTGACCACCACATCGACACCGCGCAGGTCGCGGCTGTAGCGGCGGCGCGAGAAGCTGGTGATGCCGGCAAAGGTATTTTCGGCGATGGTGCCGTAGAGGCTGTCGCGGGTGATGGCCTGGTCGTTGTCGGGGGCGAGGTCCATGGTCGGGCTCCTGGTCTGTTGTTATTGGCGGCTACGGAAGGTGGTCCAAAGGCGAGTGCGCTGGCGCATGTCGGCCAGGCTCATGCTGCGGTCGGCAAACAGCCGCGCGCGCACTTCGGCCGAAGGGTAGATGTCCGGGTCGCTGCGTACCGCCTCGTCCACCAGGGGCGTGGCGGCCTGGTTGGCATTGGCGAAGAACAGCGTGTTGGTCAACGGCGCCACCGAGTCGGGGCGCAACATGAAGGCAATGAAGGCGCGGGCGGCGTCCGGGTGCGGCGCGTCCTTGGGCATGACCAGGTTGTCCTGCCAGATCAGCGTGCCTTCGCGGGGAATGCGATAGATCACCTGGTACGGCTTGCCGGCCTTTTGCGCCTGGTCGGCGGCCATGGCCGCGTCACCGTTGTAAGTCAGGGCCAGGCACACACTGCCGTTGGCCAGGTCGTTGATCTGCCGGCCGTTGGCGACATAGCGGATGGAGGGTTGCAGTTGCTTGAGCAGCGCCTGGGCGGCCGCCAGGTCGTTTTTGTCGCGGCTGTAGGGATCCTTGCCCAGGTAATTCAAGGCTACGCCAATCACCTCCTGGGGCGAGTCGGACATGGCAATCCCGCAATCCTTGAGCTTGCTGGCGTACTCGGGCTTGAACAACAGGTCGAGGCTGTCCAGCGGTGCATCGCCCAGCCGCTGGCGCACCGCCTCAAGGTTCATGCCCAGGCCCAGGGTGCCCCAGGTGTAGGGCACGGCGTACTGATTGCCGGGGTCGACCTCGGCCAGCTTGGCCAGCAGGTCTTTGTCTAGATTGCCGTAGCCGGGCATGGCCTGGGCCTGCAGCGGTTGCAAGGCACCGGCAGCCAGGGCGCGGGCCAGCAGGCTGGCGGACGGCACCACGACGTCATAGCCACTGCCACCGGTGAGCAACTTGGTTTCCAGGACTTCAGTGGTGTCGAAGGTGTCGTAGCGCACCTTGTAACCGGTTTCCTGCTCGAAACGCTGCAAGGTTTCGGGGGCGACATAGTCGGCCCAACTGTACAGATTGAGGACTTTTTCCTCGGCCTGCACCGGCAAGGCCAGGACCAGGGACAACAACCACAGGGATGTACGCATGTCGGGCACCTTTGTCAGTGGATGCCGCCAGCATGCCTGCCGGGTTACATTACTAAAATGGCAAGTCAATTAACCTGACATTCATCGGGAGCAATGTTTGATGTTGGGACAACTGCACGACCTCGACCTGCATCTGCTGCGGCTGTTCGTCACTGTAGTCGAGGCCGGTGGCTTCAGCGCCGCCCAGGGCGTGCTGGGCCTGAGCCAGCCAAGCATCAGCCAGCAGATGGCGCGCCTGGAAACCCGTCTGGGTTATCGCTTGTGCAGCCGCGGCAAGGGCGGCTTTCGCCTGACCGCCAAGGGTGAAGTGCTGCTCAAGGCCACTCGCGAACTGCTGGTGCAGATCGAGGCGTTTCGCCATCAGGCCAATGGCGTCGCCGGGCGTTTGCTCGGCGAGGTGCGCCTCGGCATTTCCGAAGCCCAGGAAAGCACCGTGACCTTGCGCCTGGCGCGGGCCATCGAGCGCTTTCGCCAGCGTGACGAGTCGGTGCGCCTGGAACTGGTCAGCGCCATGCCGGCAGACCTTGAGCGTCAACTGTTGCAGCAACGCCTGGACCTGGCCATCGGCTATTTTTCCGGCAAACAGGCGGCGTTCGATTACACGCCGTTATTCGAAGAAAACCAGCGCCTGTATTGCGCCAGCCATCATCCGCTGGCCGGCCAGCCGGACGTTAGCCTGGAGGCGTTGCAGCAGGCCGACCAGGTCGAACACCCCTACCGTTTCCAGAGCCGCCAGGAGCCCTTTGACGGCACCAGTGGCGCAGCCCGTTCAGAGCAGGTGGACGGTGCCCTGACCTTCATCCTCTCCGGCCAGCACATCGGCTACCTGCCCTGCCACTACGCCGAGCCTTGGGTTGAGCGCGGCCTGTTGCAGGGCCTGGACCCGGCGCTGGATTTCACCGTGCCGTTCGTGCTGGTGCGCCATCGCGCCCAGGTGCCCAGCGACGCCCAGCAGGCCTTCGCAGCCGACCTGCTGGCAGCCTTCGCCTGACTCAGTAGGCCAGCGACCAGGTCAGAGTGTAGGTGCGGCCACGGCCCTGGTAGTCGTAGAGGTAGGCCGGGCCGTAGGTCGGTGAATAGAACAGCGTCGCGCGCTGGCCCCAGACGGTGCTGTACTGTTTGTCGAGCAGGTTCTGGATGCCGGCACTGAAGGTCCCGAAGCCGGTGTCCTGGCTGCCCAGCAAGTCGAAGGTGGTGTAGCCGCTGATCGTGTGATCGGCATCGTCCTTGAGGGTGAAGGCGTGGTTGGCCTGCAGGCGTGCACTACGGCCATCGCCCTTCCAGCCGACGAAGGCAGTGGACTTGGACAGCGACGCATAACGGGCATCGCGCTTGATCCAGTCGCCGTCCTTGTCTTCCTCTTCCGAGCGCACCAGGTGCAGGGTGCTGCCGGCCTCCCAGCCGCTTTCGAAGTGGCGGGTCAGCGCGCCTTCAAAGCCGAAGTCGCGGCTCTTCTGTTCTTCGACGTTGATGGTCAGGGTGGCCATGTCAGTGGTGATGATCTTGTCCGACCAGATGTAGTACACCGCCGCCTGGGCGTCCCAGTCCAGGTCGGCATAGCGCCAGCCCAGTTCCACCTGGCGGCTCTTGATCCCGGCCAGCGGGTTGTCTTCGACACTCAGGCCCGGCTTGCCGTAGTACTTGGCCGGGTCCGGCAGGTCGAAACCTTCGCCGTAGTTGCTCCAGACCTGGTGGCCGTTCTTGAAGTCGTAGATGGCGCCAAGGTTGAACAGGTTGACCTGGTAGTCGTTGTTGCCGCCGGGCACGCTCTTGAAAGCGCCGACATCGACGTCCATCTGCTGGCGCCGGGCGCCGCCGGAAACCGTCAGGTTATCGGTCGCCTTCCAGTCCAGCTGGGCGTAGGCCGAAATGCCATCGACCCGGTAGCTGGGGTAGCGCGCCGCCTTGCTGGCTTCATCCAGGTCCAGGCCGCCGCTTTCGGATGAAGTCAGGGCATCGAAGGTGGTCTGGTCGGCATTGAAGCGCTCGCGGTCCAGGTCCACGCCGTAGGTCAGCTTGAGGCTGTCCCACTGCTTGGCGAACAGCGCCTTGAGGCTGCTGACCTCGAAGTTCTGCTGCGAAGCGGCAAAGTACACGCCCTTGGAGCCCGCCGGTTTGCCGGTGTTGTAGTACGGGAACGGATAGAAGTTGTCGTCTTCCTTGCGGTACGAGGCCTGCAGGTAGAAGTCCTGGCCGAGCACATCGCTGTGGTGGTAGTTGGCATTGAGCAGCAGGCGCTTGGTGCGCGGCTCTAGGTCGGTGGAATAGCCACCACGCAGCTCGGCATCTTCCAGGTCCGATGGGCCGTTGTAGTTGAGGTTGGGAAAGTAGATACCGGTGCTGCCGTGGTTACCCGAGTCGTAGTACTGGGCCAGCAGGTCGAGGCTCTGCTCGTCGTTGAATTTCAGGCCCAGGCTGCCGAGCACGTCGATGGTGCGGTTGTACTGCAGGTCGGTCTGGGTGTTGTCGATGAAGATCTGGTCGCCGGCACCGTCGTAGAAGGCTTCGTTCTGCTCGGCGGACACGCCCAGGCGCGCGTTGACGCGCTCGTTGCCGCCGCTGATCGACTGGGCGATGCGGGTCGACAGGTCGTCGCTGTTGTTGAATCCGCTGCTGGCGCCCAGCTGGGTTTCAAAGCGCGCCGGCCCCGCCTCGCCCTTCTTGGTGACGATGTTGATGATCCCGCCGGTGGCGCCGCCGCCATAGATGGCGCTGGCGCCGGAGAGCACTTCGACGCGCTCGACGTTGAACGGCGAAATGCTGTCGAACTGGCGCGACAGCCCGCGTGAGCTGTTCTGGCTGACGCCGTCGATCATCACCAGCACGTTGCGCCCGCGCATGTTCTGGCCGTAGTTGGTGCGCCCTTCCGGCGCCAGGTCCAGGCCCGGTACCAGTTTGCCGATGGCCTCCTTGAGGCTGACGCCGCTGTCGATCTGCTCGCGCAATTGCTGTTGGTCGACCACCCAGACGGTGCCGGGGATTTCGCTGATCGAGGTGCTGGTACGCGAGGCCACGCTGACTTCGATGGGCTTGAGGCTGACACTTTGCGCCGCCGCGCTCTTGCGCAGGATCACCGTGTTCTGCTCGCTGAACTGCCAGCTCATGCCGCTGCCGGCCAGCAGGCTTTGCAGGGCCTGGGCGATGCTGTAGCGGCCATTGAGCGCCGGGCTTTGCCGGCCGGCCACGTCCTGGCTGGTAAACAGCAGGTGCAGGCCCGCCTGGTCGGCGAAGGCGGTCAGGGCCTGGTCGAGGCTCTGCGCTGGCAGGTCCAGGGATACTTCACGTTCCTGCTGGGTGCTGGCGGCATTTACCGCATCGGCAGCGTGCACTTGTAGCGTGCCGAGCAATGCGGCAACGGCAGTGGAGGCCAGCAGGGCGTGTTTGAAATAACCGGTGGAACGGGCGATTGGCTTGAGCGGACCCTTCACTGTTGTCTTCCAGGCAAATGGTTGTAAATGAGAATGGATTGCTGATCAGTCTCACTACGACGATTGGGCGGGGAAGAACTTGCAGTGGGAATTTGAAAATATTTTTTGCGCAGTTACGACCCTATCGCTGGCAAGCCAGCTCCCACAGGTACGGTGCATGCAATACCTGTGGGAGCTGGCTTGCCAGCGATGAGACCCGTCAGTACACCACCGCCAGCCAGGGCAGGTAGGTAACCTTCAATGCATAGCGCTGCTCAAGGGTGCGCAACAGCCCCTCAGGGTCGTTCAGGTCAAACACCCCGCTGACCTGCAGCGCCGCCAGTTGCTGGTCAGACAGCACGATACGCCCGTGCTGATAGCGCTCAAGCTCGGCCAGTACTTCACGCAGCGGCTTGCCGTTGAAGATCAGCTTGCCGCGCTGCCAGGCGGTTTGCGCCCGGGCATCGGGCGATGTTTCCAGCAATTGCCCGCCGACCCGCGCCTGGCCCTGGGCAACCACCACGCGATTGCGTGCACCGTCACGGCGCACACTGAATACCGCGGCGCTGCCCTGCACGGGCTCAGCCCCGGCATCGACCACGAACGGCCGCGGGTCGGCGGCCGGCTCGAACAAGGCCTCGCCGGCCTTGAGGACAACGCGGCGCTCGCCACGGCTGAAATCCACCGACAAGGCGCTGCCACTGTTGAGGGTGACCTGCGAGCCATCGGCCAGGGTGATGCGTTGCTGCTGGCCAACCCCGGTGTGGTAGTCGGCAAGCAAGGCTGGTGCCTGCTGCACACTGCCATATCCGACCAGCGCCAGCACCAGCGAAGCGGCAATTTTCGAGCCCCAGCGCCGCCGACGTGGCGCCGTCGCTACGACTTCAGCCGCCGCGCGGGTCTGCCCGAGGTCCGCCCACAACGCCTCGGCTTCGCTCGCGGCCTCGGCGTGAGCCGGGCTCAGCGCGCACCAGCGCTGGTAGCGTTGTTGGTCGCTGGCGCTGGCGTTGCCCGAATGCAGCAGTACCTGCCAGTCGAGGGCATCATCGGACAAATCGCTGATCGGCTGCGGCGCGGGCATGGCAAGGGCATCAGTCATGGTTGTGTTTGAGCCAGTCGCGACAATGGCGCAGGGCCTGGCCGATGTATTTTGCCACCATGCTCTCGGAAACGCCCAGCCGTTGTGCAATCTGCGCCTGGGTCAGGCCTTCGACGCGGTTGAGCAGCAACGCCTGACGGGCATTGGCCGACAATTGCAGCAAGGCTTCATCGAGCAGCTCCAGGCGTTCACTGGCCAGCAACGCCGCTTCCGGCGCTGGCGCCGGGCACGGCACCTGGCGCGCCGCTTCGCTGTCGTCGAGGTTGGCACTCATGCGTTGCTCGCGGCGCAGGGTATCGATCGCCAGGTTGCCGGCCACGCGAAAGATGAAGCTGCGCGCATGCAGCACCGGCAGCTCCTGCTGCTCGATCTTCACCAGCTTCAGGTAGGTTTCCTGGGCGACGTCGGCGGCCCGCTGCCGGTCGCTCATGCGCCGGGTCAGGAACTGCAGCAGGTCATCGTAATGTTCCTGGAAGCTTGAAAGCAGTCCGGACACGGGAGACGTCAACATGAAGGATTCGATGGGCCAGTGGGAGGAATTAGCGGGCGTTAATGAGAACAAGTATCTTTCATAACGCACAGCACTTTCAACGCCGCTGTGCATTTGCCACACTCGGAGTTGTTCTCCTGCGTTGGAGCTGTGCCTGTGACCCGATTCCTACGCCTTTGCCTGGCCCTGCTGTTGATCGGCGGCCTGAACGCCTGCGCCCTGTTCCAGTCCCGCGACCCGGTGAACATCAGCGTGATCGGTATCGATCCCCTGCCCGGCCAGGACCTGGAGCTGCGCATGGCGGTGAAGATCCGCGTGCAGAACCCCAATGAAACCGCGATCGACTACAACGGCATCGCCCTCAACCTTGAGGTCAACGGCCAGCCGCTGGCAGCTGGCGTGAGTGATCAAAGCGGCAGCATCGGCCGCTTCAGCGAAGGCGTGCTGGTGGTGCCGGTGAGCATCACCGCGTTCTCGGTGCTGCGCCAGGCTGTGGGCCTGAGCCAGGTGCGCAGCCTCGACGGTCTGCCCTACACGGTGCGCGGCAAGCTGGCCGGCGGCGCCTTCGGCACCCGGCGCTTCAGCGACAGCGGCCGGCTCAACCTGCCACAACCGGCCAGCGCTCAGCCCTGGTTGATGAAGCGCACGCCGGGCTTGCTGCGCTCATCCACGCTCAGCTCGAAGATGTCCGGCCGCGCATAATGGCCGACCACGTCGAAGTCATAGCGGGCGCGCACCAGCTCTGCGGTGTCGATCTGGGCACACAGCAGACCGCGCTCACCGACCAATGGCCCGGCCAGCACTTCACCCAGCGGCCCGACGATCACGCTGCCCCCGGCAATCAGCTGGCGCTCGCCCGGCCAGTCGGCGACCTCGATGCCCAGCGCGTTGGGCGAGTCCTGCACCTGGCAGGCACTGATCACGAAGCAACGGCCTTCGGCGGCGATATGGCGCATGCTCATCTGCCACAGCTCACGCTCGTCCACCGTCGGTGCACACCAGAGCTCCACGCCCTTGGCGTACATCGCTGTGCGCAGCAGCGGCATGTAGTTTTCCCAGCACACCGCAGCGCCGATACGCCCGGCACGGCCTTCGATCACCGGCAAGGTCGAGCCGTCGCCACGGCCCCAGATCAGCCGCTCGGTACCGGTGGGCATCAGCTTGCGGTGCACCGCCACCAGGCCCTGCTCGGGCTCGAAGAACAGCACGCTGCAATACAGGGTATGGCCGCTACGCTCGATCACCCCGAGCACCAGGCTGGCGCCGGTACGCGCCGACAACCCAGCGAGGGCCTCGGTCTCGCTGCCGGGTACGTCGATGGCATTGGCGAAGTAGCGGGCGAAGGCTTCGCGGCCTTCGGGCAGGCGGTAGCCCAGGCGCGTACCGAAGGTCTCGCCCTTGGGATAACCGCCCAGCAGCGCTTCGGGCATCACCACCAGGCTGGCGCCCGCGTTACTGATGGCCTGCTCGTACGCAAGGATCTGCTCCAGGGTATGGGCTTTGCCTTCAGGCGATGAACCGATCTGCAAGGCGGCGACGACGGACTTGGTCATTAGCGGGTGCTCCGGGTGGGCGATGGGTATTGCAGATTGTCGGCGCCGGACCAATCATGAATAAAGCCCACTTCGTTTCTGAATGATATGAATCCTGCAAATATCACCGACATCGACCTCAACCTGCTCAAGGTCTTCGAAGCCCTGCACGACGAAGTCAGCGCCAGCCGCGCTGCCGTACGCCTGGGCCTGACCCAATCGGCAGTCAGCGCTGCCTTGCGGCGTTTGCGCGAGGTCTATGGCGACCCGCTGTTCATGCGCACCGGGCGTGGCCTGGCAGCAACCCTGCGGGCCAACCAGCTCAAGCCGCTGATCAGCGAAGCGTTGAACAAATGCCGGCAAAGCCTGGCCCTGCTCGATCCGCAAGCCGAACAGTTCGAAGGCCGGGCAGTGACCCTGGGCCTCTCCGATGATTTCGAGATTGCCTACGGCCGGGCCTTGATCGAGCAGGTGCAACGGCTGGCGCCGGGCCTGCGGCTGATCTTTCGCCAGACTCACAGCCAGATCGTCGCCCGCGCTTTACTTGATCGCAGCCTTGATCTGGCGCTGGCCTCAGGCGGGTTTTCCGCCCGCCTGCTCAGCCGCCGGGTGCTCGATGAAGGGGATTATCTGTGCCTGCTCGACCCGCACAGCATGGCGCCCGGGCAAAGCGCATTAAGCCTGGATGAGTTCGTGGCGCGGGAGCAGATTCTGGTGTCATCAGGGGGGTTTATCGGCATCGTCGACGAGGCACTGGCCGAACTGGGCTTGAGTCGCCGGGTGGCGGCGTCGACCAGCCATTTTGCTGCCCTGGCTTACTTGCTCAAGGGCAGCGAGCGCCTGGCCACCCTGCCCGGCCATGCCGCCCGGACCATTGCCGAAACCGCCGGCCTGGTGGTGCTGCCGTGCCCGCTGGCCTTGCCGCAATATCCGGTGGAACTGGGCTGGCGCACCGGCGGGCAACCGGACCCGGCGCTGGAGAAAGTCCGTGAAGCGGTACTGGCGGTGTTCGCCTGAGGCTTACTTGGCCGCTGCCATCAGCTTGTTGACTTCACTGCGGACCATGTTGGCGTATTCGGGCGGCGACATGCCGTCCAGTTCGGCCCGGACCCATTCGGCCCACTTGCCCTTGCGCCGTGGTTTTTCGGCGATCAGCCGGGCGGCGTCGGCCTTGGCCTTGCCCAGGTTGGTCTGCCAGAGCTCGAACAGTCGTGCTTTCTCGTCCTCGATCTGCGCCCGTTCGGCGAAGCTCTTGTTGGCCAGATTGAAACTCATGAGGGGTGTCCTGCCGCTGGAAAATAGGCGCTATCTTACACTGTAGCCGCCGGGGCCCGGCAAACCGCTGCAACTTTCCGCGCCCGGCGGCATCCACTGTTCAATGCCATCAACTGACGAGGAAGCGCCCATGGCCAGGAAAACCACCGTGCAAAGCGATGCCGAGCAAATCAAGGATCAGGCTTTCAGTGAACTGCAGGCGTTGATCGAAGAGTCGGAAAAACTACTGAACGACAGTGCCGCACTGGTTGGCGAAGAAGCCGAAACCCTGCGCGCCCAGATCGGACTGAAATTGAAGCAGGCCCGTGATGCGGTCACCAGCATGCGCAGCAAGGCGCAGCCAGTGGTGGATGCCACCCAGGACTACATCGGTGGCCATCCGTGGCAGACGGTGGCGATTTCCGCGGGGTTCGGCCTGGTGGTCGGTTTGTTGCTGGGGCGCAGACCTTAATACCCATCGCGGGGCGAGCCGACTTGCCCCGCGATCCAGTCAACGCAAATTCAACGGCTGTACCAGCCCGCAGGCAATCGCCATCCCCACCAGCGCCGGCAAGTGATCGGCCTGCATGCGCTTCATCACCCGCGAGCGATACAGGTCGACCGTCTTGATGCTGACCTCCAGCTGCTCGGCAATTTCCCGATTGGTATAGCCCTGCACCAGCGGCAGGAACACATCACGTTCGCGGGGCGTGAGGCTGTCGACACGCGCCTGCACCGCTTCCAGCGGCCCGGCATGGCGCACTTGCCCGAGCGCGTCCTGAACGCTATCGAGCAGTAACTGATCGTTGTAGGGTTTTTCGATGAAATCGCAGGCCCCGGCCTTGAAGGCCCGCACCACGATCGGCACATCGGCGTGGCCACTGACAAAGATCACCGGTAAATCGATCCCCCGCGCACGCAACGCGTCCTGCACGCTCAAGCCGCCCATCCCCGGCATGCGCACATCCAGCAGCACACAGGCCGGCACATGGCCGTCGCAGGCGTCAAGAAACGCCTGGCCACTGGTGAACGGCAGCGCCTGCAAGCCCACCGACTCGAGCAACCACACGGTCGAATCGAGCATGCCCTGATCATCATCGACCACATACACCCGCGGTTCCTGCATATCACTCCCCACTGTTTGCCACCGGCGCCAGCCGACAGCACAAGATCAATCCGCCCGCCTCGCCAGGCTGTGCCTGCAAGGTGCCGCCAAAGCCTTCGACGATACTGCGGCTCATGCTCAGGCCCAAACCCAGGCCGTCCGGCTTGCTGGTGTTGAACGGGGTGAAGATGCCATCCAGGCGCTCGGCCGCCACCCCCGGCCCCTGATCGCTGACCCGGATCGTTAGCCAGCCCGCCGCAAGCTCGGCGCTGAGCAGGATACGCGAGGCCTGACCGTCGTGCTGGTCACGGTTGGCGTCGATGGCATTGCGCAACAGGTTAAGCAGCACCTGTTCGAGCAGCACCCGGTCGGCATACACCGGTGGCAACCCCTCGTCCACACGCTGCTCGATGCTCACCTGATCGCGGCTGGCCTCCCAGTCGCACAGGCGTACCGCTTCAGCCACGACATCGGCAATCGCCAAGGCCTGCAGGCGTCGCGGTTCCTTGCGCAAAAAGGCGCGCAAGCGCTTGATCACTTCAGCGGCATGGGTCGCCTGTTCATTGATGCGCTGCAAGCCTTGGGCGACGCGTTGCGCGGCCTGCGGATCGCGCTCCACGGCTTGCAGGTAACGCTGGCTGGCACTGGCATAGTTGACCACCGCCGCCAGCGGCTGGTTGATTTCATGAGCAATCCCCGAGGCCAGCTCGCCCAGGGTAATCAGCCGGGCGCTGTGGGCCAGTTCGTCCTGATGGCGGCGTTGCTGGCTTTCGCGCAGTTCACGCTCGGTCATGTCGCGGGCCACCAGCGAGTAGTAGCGCTCACCACCGGTAGCGCGATGGGCCAGCAACACCAGCGATACCGGAAACGCCGCGCCGCCCTGGTGCGGGATCAGCCGCGCCTCGGCCTGCCACACGCCGTGCTGCTCGGCACGCTGCCAGCCTTCGCTGTGCAAGCGCTGCTGCAGCTGCGGGTCGAGCAAGGCGTGCAACCCGGGCAGCGGCTCTACCCCCTGCAACCCCAGGGTCCGCCGCGCCGAGCGGTTGAGGTAGCTGAGCCGGCCGTCGCGGTCGCTGAACAGCACCAGGTCGGTGTTGGCTTCGACCACCTCGGCCAGGCGCCGGCGGTTTTCCTGGGCTTCGATACGGACACTGATGTCCCGCGAGACGCTGACAATCTCCACCACGGCACCGGTATAGGTTTCGCGGATGGCGCGGCTGGCGATCTCGAACCACAGGTAACGCCCGTCACGGTGCCGCACCCGGCAGGTCATGGTCTGGTAGCCGTCCTGCTCCAGCGCCTGGGATGCCTGCAACAACGATTGCTGGCGATCCTGGGGATGGAACAACGACTGCACTTGCACTCCGCGCAGTTCTTCCGGCCAGTAGCCCAGCAGGCGGAACGCGGCGGGCGAGGCATCGATAAAACTGCCGTCAGGCGTGTGCCGGGAAATCAGGTCGGTGGTGTTCTCGGTGATCAGCCGGTACAGGCGCCGGGCCTGGCTGGCGTCACGTTCACCCTGGCGCTCCAGGGTGGCATCACGACAACGCGCCAGCACCTGCTGGGCGGCGTCATCGGGGATGAAGGTCCAGAGCAGGATCTGCCCGGCCACCGGCGCCTCGACCTCATTGATCGCCCGCCCTTGCTCCAGGCAGGCGCGCACCAGTGCCCGGTAGTTGCTCGGCAGCCAGTGCTCGACGTCACGCTGCGGCCAGGGCCCGAGCAGCGCCTGCAAGGCCGGGTTGCTGGCCAGTACGCTGGCTGAAGCATCCAGCAACAGGCTCGGTTGCGGATCCTTGGCCAGCAGCAAGGTGAAAGAAGTATCCAAAGCGGCGCCTCAGGGCTTTTATAGTATTTATACCATATTGCTATAGTCTATCTTCCAGTTACCATAGCCATTCGCGTAAAACTTGCGACAGCGGAAGGGCCTGCCCTTCACGAAACCTGATCAGAGCTAACAATCAGCCATCGGAGGTTTCAGTTCGCCACGGGCGACTGCCTCCTGCACAGGACGACCTCATGTCGATTTTCTCCCAGGGCCTGGCGCCCGCCCCTGTCAATCATGTTGCCTTGAGCCCCTTGAGTTTCATCGAGCGTACCGCCGCCGTCTACGGCCAGTACCCGGCGGTGATCCACGGCGCGATCCGGCGCAACTGGCAACAGACCTACGAACGTTCCCGTCGCCTGGCCAGCGCCCTGGCCGGGCGCGGTATCGGTCAGGGCGATACGGTGGCGGTGATGCTGCCGAACATTCCGGCCATGCTCGAAGCGCACTTTGGCGTGCCGATGATCGGCGCCGTGCTCAACGCCCTCAACGTGCGCCTGGATGCCGAGGCCATCGCGTTCATGCTCGAGCACGGCGAAGCCAAGGTACTGATCAGCGACCGCGAGTTCCACAAGGTCATTGAAGCGGCCCTGGCGCTGATGGAATACCCGCCGCTGGTGATCGATGTCGATGACCCGGAGTACGGCGAAGGCCAGGCGGTCAGCGACCTGGACTATGAAGCCTTTCTCGCCGAAGGTGACCCCGAGTTCGCCTGGCACTGGCCCGAAGACGAATGGCAGGCGATCTCGCTGAACTACACCTCCGGCACCACCGGCAACCCCAAGGGCGTGGTCTATCACCACCGCGGCGCCTACCTCAACGCCCTCGGCAACCAGATGACCTGGGCCATGGGCAACCACCCGGTGTACCTGTGGACCCTGCCGATGTTCCACTGCAACGGCTGGTGCTACCCCTGGACCGTCACTGCCCTGGCCGGCACCCATGTGTTCCTGCGCCGGGTCGACCCGCAGAAGATCCTCACCCTGATCCGCGAACATCAGGTCAGCCATTTGTGCGGTGCGCCGATCGTGCTCAATGCGCTGATCAACATGCCCGAATCGGCCAAGGCGGCGATCGATCACCCGGTCAATGCCATGGTCGCCGGCGCGGCGCCGCCGGCCAAGGTCATCGGCGCGGTGGAAGAAATGGGCATCAAGGTCACTCACGTCTATGGCCTGACCGAGGTCTATGGCCCAGTGACGGTCTGTGCCTGGCACGCTGAATGGGATGAACAACCGCTGGCCGAACGGGCGCGAATCAAATCGCGCCAGGGCGTGCGCTACCCGACCCTCGAAGGCCTGATGGTCGCCGACCCGCAGACCCTGGAGCCGGTACAGCGCGACGGCAACACCCTGGGCGAGATCTTCATGCGCGGCAACACAGTGATGAAGGGCTACCTGAAAAACCCCGAAGCCACCGCCGAAGCCTTCCGTGGCGGCTGGTTCCACACTGGCGACCTGGCGGTGTGGCATGCCGACGGCTACGTGGAAATCAAGGACCGGCTCAAGGACATCATCATTTCCGGCGGCGAGAACATCTCCACCATCGAGGTCGAAGACACCCTGTACAAGCACCCGGCGGTACTCGAAGCCGCCGTGGTCGCCCGCCCGGATGACAAATGGGGGGAAACCCCTTGCGCCTATATCACCCTCAAGGCCGGCTGCGAGGGCACCCGCGAAGCCGAGATCATCGCCTTTTGCCGCGAGCACCTGGCCGGCTTCAAACTGCCGAAAACCGTGGTGTTCAGCGAATTGCCGAAGACCTCTACCGGCAAGATCCAGAAGTACCTGCTGCGCGACTGGGCCAAGGCGCTCTGACCCCTTTTGACTGCGAGAACTGCCATGCCTGAATTCAATGCTCCCCTGCGCGACATGCGCTTTGTCCTTCATGAAGTGTTCCATGGCCCGGCCCTGTGGGCGCGCCTGCCAGCCCTGGCCGAGCGGGTCGATGCCGACACCGCCACGGCCATCCTCGAAGAGGCGGCGAAAATCACCGGCCAGTTGCTCGCCCCGCTCAACCGCAGCGGCGATGAACAGGGCGTGGCGTTCGAGGCCGGTGCAGTGCGCACCCCGGACGGCTTTCGCCAGGCCTGGCAGACCTACCGCGACGGCGGCTGGGTGGGCCTGGCCGGCAACCCGGAATTTGGCGGCCTGGGCATGCCGAAGATGCTCGCGGTGCAGTTCGAAGAGATGCTCTATGCCGCCAACTGCAGCTTCAGCCTGTACTCGGCCCTGAGCGCCGGCTGCTGCCTGGCGATCGACGCCCACGCCAGCGACGCGCTCAAGGCCACTTACCTGCCGGCGCTCTACAGTGGCCAGTGGGCCGGCACCATGTGCCTGACCGAGCCCCACGCCGGTACCGACCTGGGCATCATCCGCAGCAAGGCCGAGCCCCAGGCCGATGGCAGCTACAAGGTCAGCGGCACCAAGATCTTCATCACTGGCGGCGACCAGGACCTGACTGACAACATCATCCACCTGGTGCTGGCCAAGCTGCCGGATGCGCCGGCCGGGCCCAAGGGCATCTCGTTGTTCCTGGTACCCAAGCGCCTGGTCAATGCCGACGGTAGCCTGGGCCAGAGCAACGCGGTCAGCTGTGGCTCGCTCGAACACAAGATGGGCATCAAGGCCTCGGCCACCTGCGTGATGAACTTCGACGGCGCCACCGGCTACCTGATCGGTGAACCGAACCGCGGCCTGGCGGCGATGTTCACGATGATGAACTACGAACGCCTGTCGATCGGCATCCAGGGTATCGGCTGTGCCGAGGCCTCTTACCAGAACGCCGCCCGCTACGCCTGTGAGCGCCTGCAAAGCCGGGCAGCCACCGGTGCCCAGGACAAGGAGCGGATTGCCGACCCGATCATCGTCCACCCGGATGTGCGGCGCATGTTGCTGACCATGCGCGCCCTCACCGAAGGCGGACGCGCCTTCGCCACTTACGTCGGCCAGCAACTGGACATCGCCAAGTACGCCGAAGACGCCGATGAACGCGACGCGGCGCAACGTCAGGTGGCGCTACTGACCCCGGTGGCCAAGGCCTTCTTTACCGACAACGGCCTGGAAAGCTGTGTGCTCGGCCAGCAGGTGTTCGGCGGCCATGGTTACATTCGCGAATGGGGCCAGGAGCAACTGGTGCGCGATGTGCGCATCGCACAGATCTACGAGGGCACCAACGGTATCCAGGCCCTGGACCTGCTCGGGCGCAAGGTCGTGGCCGATGGTGGCCAGGCGCTGGCGGCCTTCGCCGCGCAGATTCGCCAGTTCAGCGCAACCGAACCGCCTTTTCGCCAGCCGCTGCTCAACGCCCTGGACGAGCTGGAGGACCTCAGCCAGTGGCTGTGCGAGCAAGCGAGCCGCGACCCGAATGCCATTGGCGCGGCATCTGTGGAGTACCTGCAATTGTTCGGCTACGTCGCCTACGCCTACATGTGGTCGCGCATGGCCGCGGTCGCCCGCGACGCGCTGGTGCAAGACCCGGCCTTTTACGGCGCCAAGCTCGCCAGCGCGGCGTTCTTTTTCGAACGCCTGTTGCCCCGGACGCTGTCGCTGCAAGCCAGCATTCGTGCCGGCAGTGCCTCGTTGTTCGAGCTTGACGCCGCGCAGTTCTGAAGAACGGCCTGCGCTGCTGCCCGGTGGCGCAGGCCTACCTTTCGTCCGTGATTTTGTAAGCAATCATTGTCAAATCCGTGGTTTTACGGGGTTTTGGCGGTAAAAAAACCTACAACTGATAGTCATTCGCCATTATCTCGGTTCTCGGCCACCTACCCTGCAAGGTAGAATGGACAAAACCGGGAGTTTCAATGAACCACACCAGTCTCAGCGCCGCCGAACATGATGCCATCACCGATGCCGCTGCGCAGTGGTGCCTGCGCTTGCAAGCTGAAGACTGCACCGCCGCCGAGCGGCTGGCGTTCGAGCAATGGCTGACGGCTCATCCGTTGCACCTGCAGGAATACCAGGCGATGGTGGACATCTGGCAGACCGCCGACCATCTGCCCCGCACCTTCCCCGACAACGTCGTGCCCCTGCCTCAGCGCCGCCGCGGCACCTGGCAGCGATTCGCCACGGCCGCAGCCATCGCCCTGGTGACCCTGCCGGCTGGCGCCTGGATCGGTTGGGAGCAAGGCTGGCTGCCCAACAGCTATCAATACCTGGAAAGCAGTGAGCATCTGAGCCGCGTAGTGCTCAGCGACGGCAGCGAAGTCGAACTCAACCTCAACACCGAACTGCGTTTCACCAATTACAAGGACGAGCGTCGGGTCACGCTGATCAAGGGCGAAGCCTTCTTCAAGGTCAGCCACGACAGTCAGCATCCCTTCGTGGTGCACGCGGCCAATGGCTGGACCCGGGTCACCGGCACCCAGTTCAACGTGTGGAAGTATGACGATCAGGTCAAGGTGACCCTGGTGGAAGGTTCGGTATTGGTCAGCAGTGACGGCAAGGCCAGCGACAGCAGCTACCGCCTTGGCCCGGGCATGCAGGCCAGCTACCGGGCGGGTGATTACGAACCGCATCTGGATCAGACCTACAGCCAGGACAACAGCCTGGCCTGGCGCAATGGCAAGCTGATCCTTGACAACCAGAGCCTGGCCCAGGCCCTGCCGATGATCAACCGCTACCTGGACAAACCCCTGCAACTGGCTGACACCAGCACCGGTAGCATTCGCATCAGCGGCATCTACAACACCAGCGAGATCAAGCGTCTGGTCAGTACCCTGCCCAAGGTGTTGCCGGTGTACCTGACCCAGAACAAGAGCGGCAACATGGTGCTTAACCGCATCTCGCCGCCACCCGCCAAAGGCTGAGCCTTGCGCTCAGCCCCTGCGCAGCCCTAGAGCATCATCGCCGCCAGCCAACCGAACGCCAGCAACGGCAGATTGTAGTGGATGAAGGTCGGTACCACAGTGTCCCAGATATGGTGGTGCTGACCGTCGACGTTCAGGCCCGAGGTCGGCCCCAGGGTCGAATCCGACGCGGGTGAACCGGCGTCGCCCAGGGCACCGGCAGTACCGACGATGCACACGGTCGCTACGGGATCGAAGCCCAGTTGCACGCACAGCGGCACGAAGATCGCCGCCAGGATCGGCACGGTGGAGAACGACGAACCGATGCCCATGGTCACCAGCAGCCCCACCAGCAGCATCAGCAGTGCACCGATGCCTTTACTGTGATTGATCCAGGCCGCCGAGGCCTCGACCAGGGTCTTGACCTCACCAGTGGCTTTCATCACCTCGGCAAAGCCCGAGGCGGCGATCATGATGAAGCCGATCATGGCCATCATCTTCATGCCTTCGGTGAACAGGTCGTCGGTGTCTTTCCAGCGCACGATGCCCGACACCGAGAAGATCAGAAAGCCGGCCATGGCGCCGATGATCATCGAGTCCAGCCACAACTGGATGATGAACGCCGCCGCAATGGCGAAGCCCGCTACCAGCAGGGTCAGCGGGTTGTAGCTCACGGCCACCTGCTCGACCTGCTCGATTTTCTCCAGGTCATACACGCGCTTCTTGCGATAACTGATGAACACCGCCACCAGCAAACCGAAGAGCATGCCCGCCGCCGGGATGGCCATGGCATGGGTGACGTTGACGCCACTGACATCCACGCCGCTGCGGCTGACACTGCCCAGCAGGATCTGGTTGAGAAATATGTTGCCAAAGCCCACCGGCAGGAAGATGTACGGGGTGATCAGGCCGAAGGTCATCACACAGGCCACCAAGCGCCGGTCGATCTGCAGCTTGGTCAGCACATACAGCAGCGGCGGCACCAGCAACGGAATGAAGGCGATATGGATCGGCAGGATGTTCTGCGACGAAATTGCCACCACCAACAGCAGGCCGATCAGCAGCCATTTGACCTTGCCGCCGTTGCTGTGCCCCTGCCGGTCGATCATGGCCAAGGCACGATCAGCCAGGGCATGGGCCATGCCCGACTTGGCGATGGCCACGGCGAAGGCGCCGAGCAGAGCATAGGACAACGCCACCGTGGCACCGCCACCCAGCCCGCCGTTGAAGGCCTTGAGCGTGCCTTCGATGCCCAGGCCGCCGACCAGCCCACCCGCCAGGGCACCCACGATCAGGGCAATCACCACATGCACGCGGGACAGGCTCAATACCAGCATGATGCCGACCGCGGCAATTACTGCATTCATTCTGTGACCTCTAGAAACCAGACAAAAAGCGACCGATCCGGCGACAGACTGCTCGGGAGCAGTGGCCGAACGACAGGTATTTTTATGGAGGGCGCACACTCTGAAGCAGACCCCCGCGCTTGTCAAAAAAACGGGATTTCGCGCCTGCGACAATCAGTCGCTTCCGTGACCGAAAACGACGCATTTCAATTGAACGTTTGAATAAAGAAAACGGCATCGCAGCCGATATAGTCGGCAGCCTCAATCTTTCAGGATCAAAGGACTTCGCCATGTCGTTCAGACAACTTTCCATTCAGTGGAAGATCACCCTGCTGGCCGGCCTGTGCCTGGCCGGCATCGTTACCCTGCTGGTGGGACTCTCGCTGTACCGCATGGAGCACAGCACGCAACTGGTCAAGGCCAGCAGCATGCAGATGCTCACTGAAGCGGCCCAGGGACGCATCGAGTCCCAGGGTGAAGTCCAGGCCTTGAACATCCGTCGCCAGTTCATGGATGCCTACCAGTACGGTGCCGGCTTCTCCCGCCAGGTACTGTTCCTTCGCGAGCAGGCCGAGAAGCGCTTCCTCGATGCCTTCGACCTGCGCGAAGACATGACCCGCCAGGTGCGCGCCGCGCTGCAGGCCAACCCCGACCTGCTCGGCCTGTCGCTGGTGTTCGAGCCTAACGCGCTGGACAACAAGGACTCGCTGTTCGTCGACCAGAAAGAACTGGGCAGCAACGAGAAAGGCCGCTTTGCCCTGTACTGGTCGCAACCGACCCCGGGCCAGTTGACCTCAATGGCGCTGCCTGAGCGCGACATGAACGACACCAGCATCGGCCCCAGCGGCGAGCCGGCCAACACCTGGTCGGTGTGCCCGCGCACGACCCGCAAGGTCTGTGTGATCGAGCCCTACTTCTATGAAATCAACGGCCAGCAGGTGCTGATGACCAGCATCGTGTTCCCGCTGATGGCGGCCGACAAGGTCATCGCCACCCTGTCCATCGACATCAACCTCAACAGCCTGCAGGCCATGAGCCAACAGGCCAGCCGCAACCTTTACCAGGGCCAGACCCAGGTCGGCATTCTCAGCCCCGTGGGCCTGCTGGCCGGTTACAGCCCGGACGCCAGCAAGCTGGCCCAGCGCTTTGACCAGGTCGACATGGAAAAAGGCGCCGAGCTGATCCGCTTGCTCGGCGATAGCACTCCGCTGCACAGCATCCACCACAACCAGCGCCTGAAAGTGCTGGCCTCGTTCGCGCCGATCCCCGGCGGCAAACCCTGGGGCGTGCTGCTCGATGTGCCGGAAAGCGCCCTGACCGGCCCGGCCGAAGCCCTCAAGCAAGAGCTCGACCAGCGCAACACCAGCGGCACCCTGATGGAGCTGGGCCTGGGCCTGCTGGCGGCTATCGTCGGCCTGCTGCTAATCTGGCTGATGGCGCGCACCGTGACCCGGCCGATCCTCGGCGTCGCGGCCATGCTCAAGGACATCGCCAGCGGCGAAGGCGACCTGACCCGCCGCCTGACCTACGACAAGCGCGATGAACTGGGTGAGCTGGCCGGCTGGTTCAACCGCTTCCTCGACAAGCTGCAGCCGACCATTGCCGAAGTCAAACGCTCGGTCCAGGCCGCCCGTGACACTGCCGATCAGTCCTCGGCCATTGCCACCCAGACCAGTGCCGGCATGGAGCAGCAGTATCGCCAGGTTGACCAGGTGGCCACCGCCTCCCATGAAATGAGCGCCACCGCCCAGGACGTCGCCCGCAGCGCAGCGCAAGCCGCCCAGGCAGCCCGTGACGCCGACCAGGCCACCCGCCAGGGCCTGGCCGTGATCGACCGCACCACCAGCAGCATCGACACCCTGGCCGCCGACATGAGTACCGCCATGGGCCAGGTCGAAGGTTTGGCCGAGAACAGCGAGAAGATCGGTTCGGTGCTGGAAGTGATCCGCTCGATCGCCGAGCAGACCAACCTGCTGGCCCTCAACGCCGCCATCGAAGCCGCCCGTGCCGGTGAAGCCGGTCGTGGTTTTGCCGTGGTGGCCGACGAGGTCCGCAACCTGGCCCGCCGCACCCAGGAATCGGTGGAAGAAACCCGCCAGGTCATCGAACAGCTGCAGGCCGGTACCCGTGAAGTGGTCGGCGCCATGGACAGCAGCCATCGCCAGGCCCAGGGCAGCGTCGAGCAGGTCAGCCAGGCGGTCACGGCCCTGCAGCAGATCGGCGATGCGGTCACGGTGATCAGCGACATGAACCTGCAGATCGCCAGCGCCGCCGAAGAGCAGAGCGCGGTGGCCGAAGAGATCAACAGCAACGTGGCGACCATTCGTGACGTCACCGAGTCGCTGTCGGAACAGGCCAACGAATCGGCGCGGGTCAGCCAGTCGCTCAACAGCCTGGCCAACCAGCAGCAGGGGCTGATGGATCAGTTCCGGGTGTAACCCCGTGGGAGCTGGCTTGCCAGCGATCGAGCGCAAAGCGCTCGCTGGTGGAGCCTCATGCAGGCCTCATCGCTGGCAAGCCAGCTCCCACAAAAACCTGCCGGCTCTCCTCTACTACACTTGCCAGACTCCCTACCCTGCGAGCGAGGCACAATGAAGCCGATCACTACCCTGCTGGCCAGCGCTCTCCTTGCGCTGGCTCTGATACCCTCCAGCCACGCCGCCGACAACTCCACGCCCATCCACTTCGGTGACATCACCTGGGAAAGCGGCAGCCTCACCACCGAGATCCTGCGGCTGATCGTCGAGAAAGGCTACGGCTACCCCACCGACACCCTGCCCGGCAGCACCGTGAGCATGGAAGTGGCCCTGGCCCGTAACGACATCCAGGTCATCGGCGAAGAATGGGCCGGTCGCAGCCCCGCCTGGATCAAGGCCGAGCAGGCCGGCCAGGTGTTCAGCATCGGCGATACGGTGAAGAATGCCGATGAGGGCTGGTATGTGCCGGCGTACGTGATCAAGGATCTGGCGCCGAATCTGCGCTCGGTGGCCGACCTCAAACAGTACAAGGCCGTGTTCAAGGACCCCGAATCCCCCGACAAGGGCCGCTTCCTCAACAGCCCCAGCGGCTGGACTTCCGAGACCGTCAACAGCCAGAAGCTCAAGGCCTACGGCCTGCACAATGACTACGTGAACTTTCGCAGTGGCTCGGGCGCCGCACTCGATGCCGAAATCACCTCGGCCATACGCCGTGGCAAACCGGTGCTGTTCTACTACTGGAGCCCTACCCCGCTGATGGGGCGTTTCGACCTGGTACGCCTTGAGGAACCGCCGTTCAATGCCGAGGCCTGGCAGACCCTGACCGACGCCAGCCATCCGCACCCGCAAGGCACGCGTTCACTGCCGGCAAAATTGTCCATTGGTGTTTCGGCGCCATTCAAAAAGGATTATCCGGAACTGGTCGAGTTCTTCGCCAAGGTCGACCTGCCTATCGACACCCTCAACAAGACCCTGGCGCAGATGAGCGAAAAGCGCGAGGCGCCCAAGGAGGCAGCGCTCAGGTTCATGCGCGATAACCCGAACATCTGGAAAGCCTGGCTACCCGCCGAGATCGCGGGCAAGGTCGAGGCGAGCCTGTGAGTGGAGGCTTCCCCGAAGCGCTGCACTTCTCCTTTGCCGACGCCGTTAACCGCTTCGTTGATTGGCTGGTACTGGCTTACGGCGATCAATTGCGCAATGTCTCCGATGGCCTGCTGCAGGTACTGGTCGGCCTGGAAAACCTGCTACGCCTGACGCCTTGGTGGCTGTTGCTGGTGATCGTCGCACTGATGACCTGGCACGCCAGCCGCAGTGTCGTCCGTGCCCTGGTGCTCAGCGGCCTGTTGTTTCTGATCGGCGTGGTCGGCTTGTGGGACAAGCTCCTGCAAACCTGTGCGCTGGTGCTGGTGAGCACCGGCCTGTGCGTACTGATCGGCATCCCGGTGGGCGTCCTGCTGGCCAGCCGGCCCTTGGCGCGCAAGCTGCTGATGCCGGTGCTCGACGTCATGCAGACCCTGCCCAGCTTCGTCTACCTGATCCCGGTGTTGATGCTGTTCGGCCTAGGCAAGGTGCCGGCCATCTTCGCCACCCTGATCTATGCCCTGCCGCCCTTGATCCGCCTGACCGAACTGGGCCTGAGCCAGATCGACCCGAGCCTGACCCAGGCGGCTCACGGCCTGGGGGCCAGTCGCTGGCAGCGACTGCGGCGGGTGCAACTGCCGCTGGCGATGCCGAGCATCATGGCCGGGCTCAACCAGTCGGTGATGATGGCGCTGTCGATGGTGGTGGTCGCTTCGATGATTGGCGCGCGCGGGTTGGGGGAAGATGTACTGGCGGGGATTCAGACACTCAATGTCGGCAAAGGGGTGGAGGCCGGGTTGGCGATTGTGGCGCTGGCGATGGTGATTGACCGGATTAGTCAGGCGTATGGGCAGGTGCGGCGCGATTAGAATTTGCAGACCTCATCGCGGGGCAAGTCGGATCGCCGCACCGCCGCTCCCACAAAGTCTGTGGGAGCGGGCTTGCCCCGCGATGCTATCTGACCTTGCGCGGTAGCTCGATGCTGACCCGCAAACCACCCAGCGGGCTTTCCAGCAAACGCATCTGCCCGCCCCAGGCCTCGACGATGTCGCGCACGATACCCAGGCCCAGGCCGTGGCCATCGACCTGCTCGTCAAGCCGGGTACCGCGCTCGAGAACTTGTTCACGGGCCGTCTCCGGGATGCCGGGACCGTCGTCGTCGATCCACAGGCAATAGTGTTGCGGCTGTTCTTCGATGCTCAACTGCACTTCGCTGTCCGCCCATTTGCAGGCGTTGTCCAGCAGGTTGCCCAACAGCTCCAGCAGGTCCTCACGGTCCCAAGGCAGGAGCAAACCCGGCGGCACATGCTTGCTCAGCTCCAGGCCTTCGCCATGAATCATGCCCAGGGTCGATAGCAGCCCTGGCAATTCGGCATCGCAATCAAACTGCGCGCCCGGCAATGAGTCACCGGCCAGCCGCGCGCGGTTGAGCTCGCGGCTCAGGCGCTGCTGGATCTGCTCGAGCTGGTCGCGCAACTGGGCACGAACTTCCGGCAGGTCCTTGAGGCGTTCGCTGGAGGCCAGGCTGAGCAGCACCGCCAGAGGCGTCTTGAGGGCATGACCGAGGTTGCCCAGGGCATTACGTGAACGGCGCAGGCTGTCTTCGGTGTGGGCCAGCAAGTGGTTGATCTGCGCGACCAGGGGCTCAAGTTCTGTCGGTACCTGAGTATCGAGCTGCGAACGCTGGCCTTGCTGCAGCTGGGCGATCTGTTCGCGGGCACGCTCCAGTGGGCGCAAAGAGCGCGTCACGGTGATGCGTTGCAGCACCAGGATCAGCAACAGCGCGACCAGGCCCAGGCCCAGGCCGATCTGCTGCATGCGCCTGAAGCCATCCCGTACCGGGGTGTAGTCCTGGGCGACGCTGATGGAAATGGCCTGACCCAGGCGCCGGTAATCGGCGCGCAGTACCAGCAGTTGCTGGCCTTCAGGCCCCAGTTCCAGTCCGGTGTGCAGACCGGGGCTTTGCGGCGCTGGCATGTCCATGTCCCACAACGAACGCGATCGCCAGCTGCCGCCGTCGAAATCAATGCGAAAGTAATAGCCGGAAAACGGCCGCTTGTAGGCCGAGGAAATCCGTCGCTCATCCAGTTCAAGGCCGGTCTGGCCGCGCACCAGCGCCACCAGCAGGTTTTCGCTTTCCTTGCGCAGGCCGGTCTCCAGGTAGCGTTGCAGCCCGGCTTCGAACAGCCACAGGCTGAGCTGGGCCAGGACCAGCCCGACCAGCACCAGTACCGCAATCAGGCCAAGGCTCAAGCGTGCCTGGATCGACTTCACTCGCTGCTCCCGGCATAGCGATAACCCTGGCCGCGGCGGGTTTCGATCACGCTGCGGCCGAGCTTGCGGCGCAGGTGATTGACGTGCACTTCCAGGACGTTGGAATCGCGCTCGGTTTCACCGTCGTAGAGGTGCTCGGCCAGGTGGCTTTTCGAGAGGATCTGTTGCGGGTGGAGCATGAAGTAACGCAGCAGGCGAAACTCGGCAGCGGTGAGCTGGATGTCGACACCGGCGCGGGTCACACACTGGCGGCTTTCGTCCAGTTGCAGGCCGGCGGCTTCCAGGGTCGGCTGGTTGGCCAGGCCACGGGCACGACGCAGCAGCGACTGGATGCGCAGCTGCAGTTCTTCCGGGTGAAACGGCTTGCTCAGGTAGTCATCGGCGCCGGCTTTGAGGCCCTCGATGCGCTCGGCCCAGGACCCACGCGCAGTGAGGATCAACACCGGTGTCGACAGCCCCGATGCACGCCACTGGGCCAGCACTTCAAGGCCCGGCAAGCCGGGCAAGCCGAGGTCCAGAATGATCAGGTCGTAAGGTTCGCTGCTACCCTGGTAGACCGCATCCCTGCCGTCAGCCAGCCAGTCGACCGCATAGCCCTGGCGTTGCAGGCTCTGGGTCAGTTCATCTGCCAGCGGCACGTTGTCCTCGACCAGTAACAGGCGCATCAGTCATCTTCCTCGTCTTTGAGCAGCGCTCCATTGGTAGCATCGAGCTTGATCTCGCGCACTACGCCTTCAGGGGTCAGCAATTCGACCTCGTACTCGTATCTGTCGTGTTTCTCTTCCAGCTCCGCCTCCAGCAACCTCGCCCCGGGATAGCGTCCCAGGGCGTCTTTAAGCAGTTGCTCCAACGGCAGGATGATGCCCCGCTCCCGCAGTTGCAGGGCTTCATCCTGATCGAGGTCACGGGCCGAAGCCAGCGAGCAGAGGGCCAACAGCGCAATAAGAAGTGTCTGTGCTGTTCGCATGCAAGGGCTCATCAGGTGTCCTGGGCGTCCTTGAGGACTTCACCGGTCTTGGCATCAAGATCAACGTCCCATTCGACGTTCTGGGCGTCACGCAGTTCTACCTTGTAGACATAGCGGCCGTAGACGTCCTCCAGCTCGGAATCCTTGATGGTAGCGCCTGGGTGCTTGGCCAGCGCCTTGGCGTTCAAGTCGTCCAGGGACATGATGGTCTTGGCCTGAACCAGCTTGACCACTTCATTGGTCGGAATGTCTTTAGCCAGCGCAACGTTGGCGCTCAGGGCAAGGGCAGCAGTGGCGAACAGGGCAGTCAAAGTTTTCATGGTGTCTCTCCGTTGAGATCAAAAATGTTTCTACGGGGCCTAAAGTACCCAACCGAACTTAATTGAAGCTGAAAACAACTGGCGACATGATAGCGCAGCCCAGCCCCACATCTGGACGCTGTTCTTTATAATTGCGGCTCAACACAGCGAGGCCCGTATGAGCGCAATCCATATCAAGTACCCGGCCCTGACCCTCAAGGCTGGTAGCCGTGCCCTGCAACGCATACGCGAAGGTGGCTTGCAGGCAGCGGATGTGGGTGTGTTGCCAGGCGCTGCGGGCGGCCCCAAGGCCTTGGGCATCCAAGGGCTGGACCTGGCATTGTTCGGCCAGTGGTTGCCCGGCGCACCGCGTGAACGGGCGCTGATCGGTGCCTCGATCGGCTCCTGGCGCTTCGCCAGTGCCTGCCTGCCCAACCCGGCCCAGGCCCTGCGGCGCTTGGGGCAGCTGTACACCGAACAAGACTTTGCCAAGGGTGTGACTCAAGCCGAAGTCAGCCGCAGCTGCGAGCGCATGCTCGATGAATTGCTCGAAGGACGCGACGCGCAGATCCTCGAAAGTGCTGACTATCGCCTGAACATCATGGTGGTGAAGAGCCGTGGATTGCTTGCTCACGATCATCGCGGACGCTTGGGCATGGGCCTGTCGTCTGTGATCGCCGACAACCTGATCGGCCGCCCGCGCCTGTCCCGTCACTTCGAGCGGATCATTCTTCATGATGCCCGCAGTGCTCCGCCACTGCAGCCATTGACTGACTTCCCGTCGCGCTGCCTGCACCTGGACGTCGCCAATTTGCGCCATGCCCTGCTGGCTTCCGGGTCGATCCCCATGGTCATGGAAGGTGTGCGCGATATTCCGGGCGTGGGCCAGGGAACCTATCGGGATGGCGGCTTGCTGGACTATCACCTGGACCTGCCCTACGCCGGCAATGACCTGGTGCTCTACCCGCACTTCACCGACAAGGTCATCCCCGGCTGGTTCGACAAGGCCCTGCCGTGGCGCCGTGGCGATGCTGATCGGCTGCGCAACGTGCTGCTACTTGCACCCTCGCCGCAGTATCTGGCCAGCTTGCCCTTCGGCAAGCTGCCGGATCGTAGCGACTTCAAGCGCTTCATGGGCGATGCTGGCAGCCGTCAGCGTTATTGGCACAAGGCAATGGCCGAAAGCCAGCGCCTGGGCGATGAGCTGCTCGAGCTGATAGAAACCGGCAAGCTGCACGCGCATCTGCAACCACTGAAGTGACCATGCTGGTAAACTGGCCGCCAGCATTGGTTTACTGAGTCAAGACATCGTGGAAATCTTTAAAGAGTTTACGTTCGAATCGGCCCACCGCCTGCCCCACGTGCCTGAAGGGCACAAGTGCGGTCGCCTGCACGGCCATTCGTTCAAGGTTGCCCTGCACCTGACTGGCCCGCTCGATCCACATACCGGCTGGATCCGCGACTTCTCCGAGATCAAGGCGATCTTCAAGCCGCTGTACGAGCAACTGGACCACAACTACCTGAACGATATTCCTGGCCTGGAGAACCCGACCAGCGAAGTGATCGCCAAGTGGATCTGGGACCAGGTCAAGCCGCTGTTGCCTGAGCTTTCCAAGGTGCGCATTCATGAGACCTGCACCAGTGGTTGCGAGTATTACGGCGACTGAGTCGGTAAATGGATGTGAAGAGACCACCCTGCGGGGTGGTTTTTTTTGGCCTGGTTTTCAGTCCTGTGAGAGCGGCGGTGCGACGCCGCTCCCACAGACCCCAGAAAGACAAAACCCCTACCTGCATACGCAGATAGGGGTTTCGGAATTTAATC